>NZ_JBXWMT010000008.1:0-189108 GCF_059609985.1 Ruegeria sp. YTSA219 | reverse complement strand
CAATGGACGCTTACGAAGAAGCCGCAGAGTAAACAGACGACAACCAGATCAGCCCCCGCAATGGCCAGGGGCTGATCTTATGGGATGAAATTGCCAGGAATCCCAAATGGCGGCGTCTTGATGCTGGTCCCGGTCAGACCATGCAGGAATTCCACAAGACTGGTGATTTCTGCATCTGTCAGGTCAATCTCTGGGATGTCGATCCGGCTGCGTAGGCGCGCCATTTCGAACTGATCGCCCCATACCGCGAAATCAATCTGTTCCAGCCACGGAATTTCGGGCAGGGCGGCCATGTCACGGGTCCAACGCGACAGGCTGCGTTCAGGGTTGAGGTGATGGCGGATCACGCTGTCGAGATCGGGAAAGGCCCCGTTATGGCCGTATGGTGCGGTTAGAGCGACATTGCGCAGCATCGGCGTTCGAAAGCGGTAGGCATCCTCAAGCCGATCACTTTCGCCCATGCGGCCAACATCGCGGACATTGGGATCCCATTGCCGGGTGCGGCCCGGGCCAAAGGGCGGCAAGGCCAGCGCGTGGAACTTCTGATCCGACATTAGGGGCCCGGCGTGGCAGGTGGAGCATTGCGCCTTGCCATAGAAAAGGGTCATCCCAGCCTTCTGAACCGGTGACAGCGCATCGGTGTTCCCTGCCAGATAATGATCAAAAGGGCTGTCGATACTGCGCCATTCGATAGCCATGAAGGCGGCCAGAGCATTGGCGATCTGGGTGATGGTTATGTCTTCGGATGTCTCGACTTCAGGGAAGGCTGCGATCATGGCCGGACCGTAGGCGGGGTCGGTGCGCACACGCTTGGCAAGGATCGGCCAGCCCTTGTCTATCCGGTCATGTACCGCGCCGGTCACCTCGTTTTCAGCCACATTTCCTGCCATCTCAAACTGCGAGGTCAGCGGGAACAGCGCCTGCGCGGCCAGCAGAGAATTCAATCCCGCGGGCAACCATTCCTGCGCCGGAGAGTTGAAGCCGTTGCCATAGACATCCGAGATACTCAGTCGTCCGTCATGGAAAACAGTATGGATGTCCTTTGCCCCGAGGTTCCAAAGGCCGGGCGAATTTCGGGGAATACGCTTGCGGATTTTGTCGGACCCAGTGCCCGGCGTGCGATCGGGGCCTAACCCCTGACCGCCTTCGCCAATACCCAGCGACAGGCCGTCGGATGTTCCGAAATCGGGATGGTGGCAATGGGCGCAGGCGATGTTTTGATTGCCCGACAGGATTGGATCGTAAAACAGTTGATGACCGATGGCTGCCTGTTCCATATCAAAGGACAGGAAATCATCATCGGTCAGCGTGCGTGGCAGCTCTTGCGCTGCGGCTGCGCCGGCGAAAAGGAAAGCAATCCCATGCGCCAGATTATATTTGCCCTGTGTATGCTTGCGACCCCTGCGCTGGCCGAGCTGGAACAGGCGCGTGACATGATGGAGGCCGGCGCGTTCGAGGCCGCGCGCGAGGAACTGCTGCCCGCCGCCCGATCCGGCAATGCCGAGGCCGAGGAATTGATCGGTGTGATGTACGGGTTGGGTCTTGGAGTCGAGCAGGATTATGAACGGGCCTTTGAATGGTATCTGCGCGCATCGATGAAGGGGCATCCGGGCGCACAATCGGGGATCGGCTGGTATTACGAACTGGGTCTGGGCATGCCTGCGCCCGATCTTGTGCGGGCTTACATGTGGTACACGCTCAGCGCCATTGGCGGCGATCCCGACGCGGCAATCAGCCTTGAGGAAGTGGTCAAGAAAATGTCGCCGGAGCAGATTGAAAGAGCCCATGTTCTGGTCAACGACTATAAAGGGTGGATGTACCCGTTTCGGTGAGGGTCGGGCCAAACGCCCGACCCTAAATGGCTTAGTTCAGGTCCGCGTCACGCGATGCGTTGACGTCTGCCTCGGCCGCTGCAACGGCTTCGTTGAGCGCGGTGAAGACCTCATCACCACGACCGACGTTGGTTTGGAACCACTCGTAGACCGGGGTTGCCGCCTCTTTGAACGCGGCTTTCTGCTCGGGGGTCGGCACGTACAGATCACCGCCACCGGCGACGAAATCCTCGTAGGCCTGGATCGACTTGCGCTTGGGTGAGGCAAAGGTGGCCTGCTGCAGCGCATAGAACCCATCGACCACGACACGGCGCATGTCTTCGGGCATCTCCTGGAACTTGGCGTTATTCATCCACCACAGAGCGCCCATATAGGCATGGCCGTCCAGGGTGACATATTGCAGGCCTGCATCGGGGAATTTCATGCCCATGATGTCGGTGATGCCGTTCTTGGACCCTTCAACCACACCGGTTTGAAAGCTGGTGAACAGTTCCGGCCACGGGATCGGGGTGGGCGATGCACCCAAGGCTTTAACCAGCTCTTGTGGCAGGTCAGCGACCACGGTGCGGATTTTCAACCCTTCCATATCAGCTGGTTCAGCCACGCGACGCTGGGTGTTGGCAAAGTTGCGCCAGCCACCAGTGTTGCCGATGGTCATCAGACGGATCGCGCCGCCGGAATCCTCAAGTGCCATGTCGCGCATGGTGCGGGTGAAATCGCCGGATAGAACATGCTCGGCAATCCGGTCATCCGCCATAAGGTAGGGTAGGTCGAGGACCTGAACATAGGGAAAGATGCCTGACGCCCCGCCCGAGGTCGAGATATAGATGTCGATGGTTCCATCGGCCACACCCTGCAGGCATTCCGCGCCGTTCGAACACAGCTGCGTACCGATGAACAGCTCGACCTCGATCGCGCCGTTCGAAGCGGCTTCGACATAGTTCTTGAAAACGATTAGACCGTCATAATCCTCGTCATTTTCGTTCGAGTTGGCCGTGGCGCGCAGCGTATAATCCGCTGCCGTGGCCGCGATGGCTGATGCGGCGACCAGCGACGTGGCCACCGCTGCGGTTTTGATAAAGGTTCTGAGCATGCGTTTCCTCCCTGTGGAACTCAGTTAGTTGGCAAATCCCGTTATCCTCGGGATCGTCATGGATAATGCGGGGATGTAGGTGATCAGAAAGATCACGATGATTTCAACGGCCAGAAACGGCAGGATCGCCTTGGCAATGGTTTCAACCTTTTCGCGCGACACGGCGGCGGCCACGAACAGCACCAGCCCCATGGGCGGCGTGGCCAGACCAACAGTCAAATTGACGCTCATGATGATGGCAAAGTGGATCGGGTCGACGCCGAGGCTGGTAAAGATCGGTCCCAGGATCGGCCCAAGAATGATGATCGCAGGCCCGGCATCCAGAAACATGCCGACAACGAACAAGAGCAGGTTGATCAGAAACAGCAGGATCAGCGGGTTTTCCGACAGGCTGAGGATCAGCGAGGCCAGCTGTTCTGGCGCATGGCTGAGGCTGACCACGGTTTTGAACGCCATCGCCGCCCCCACCAGCAGCAGAACGACGGCGGAGGTCAGGCCGGCATTGCTGAGGATCTCGGGCACTTCTTTGAGCGTCAAGGTGCGCAGGATGAAAAAGCCGATTAGAAAGGCATAGCCGACGGCCACTGCTGCGGCTTCGGTAGGTGTAAAGATACCGCCCAGAATACCACCCAGAATGATCACCGGAGTCAGCAGTGGAAAGAACGCCTTGAGGCTGGCCTGACCCCGTTCACCCCATGTGTATTTGCGGCTGGCAACGGGAAAATCATACTTGTCGGCCATGAATTTGATCATCAGCATCAGGCCAACGCCAACCATTACGCCCGGCACGATCCCGGCCAGAAACAGCGCCGCAACGCTTTCGCCCATCACATAAGCGTAGATGATCATGATGCCCGAAGGCGGGATGATCGGGCCTATGACGGAACTGGCCGCCGTGATTGCCGCGGCAAATTTGCGGGTATAGCCCTGCTTCTCCATCGCCGGGATCAGCATTGAACCCAGCGCTGATGTATCCGCCACGGCAGAGCCTGAAAGTCCCGCAAACAGGATCGAGCTGAGCACGTTCACATGCGCCAACCCGCCGCGAAAATGGCCCATCAAGGCTTGGCTGAATTCCACCAGACGGATGGTTATCCCGCCGCGGTTCATTAGCTCTCCGGCCAGCATGAAGAAAGGGATTGCCATCAGGGGAAAGCTGTCCATGCCGTTATAGACATTGCGGTACAGCAGGGTGATGTCATTGGATTGGCCATTCAGCCACAGCAGGATACCCGGGGCGGCCAAAAGGGCGAAAAAGACCGGCAGGCCAATCATCAGAAAGACAAGGAAGGTGGGCAGGAACCAAATCAACATCTATTCAGCCCCCACCGGTGCGTCGGCAATTTCAGGCAGCAGGTCTGCGCCCCCCAATAGCGAGACAATCGCGCGCAGGATCAGCTCGACATTTACTACGATCAGAAGGGCCACCCCCACCAGCAGCGAGGCCATCATCCAGCTGCGCGGGACGCGGTACCATTCGTCAAAGCCAAATGAGGTGGGAATATACAAAGCGGCGGTTGCGAATTTGCCCCCGAACCCGGTCACTTCGGACCAGCCGATCTTTACCGCGACCAGCAGCACCGCCAGTGACACGAACAGCAGCGCGAGCATCAGTATCTGTCCCAATACGCGCGGAAGCATCAGGGGCACCATGTCGATGGCCACGAACCCGCCGCGGCGAAATGCAGTCGGGGCCATCAGACCCGTCATCCAGAGCATGCAGAACCGGGCGGCCTCATCCGGCCAGGGCAGTGCGTTGCCCAGCACATATCGGAAGAATACTTGAATCAGGATTGCAGTCACCATGAATGCAATTGCAACGACGCCAACCGCGCGGCCCAATCGCAGCACGGTTTCGTTCACGAATGCAATCGGCGCCAGCATCGTTGCCAGTCCGCCCATGCGTTTCCTCCCTATGTCAGCCGCGGGTTTGTCCCCCAGTCGTCAGAGCGCGCTTAGGACTGCGCGAATTGGCCGAGTTTTCCGGCATAGAAGGTCAGCGCGTCTCCATCGCTTATGCTGGCCTTCAGGACTTTGCCCACCACGATCACATGATCGCCTGCGTCGTGATAAGCGTGTTGTTCACATTCAAACCGTGCCAGACAATCCGGCAGCAGAGGGGTACCATTTGAGCAATGCCCATGGGCGATGTCTCGCAGCGCAAAGGCGTTTTTCGAGCAGCCGAAACACAGCTCGGCCTGTTCAGAGGACAGTACATGAACGCTGAAATGGCGCGCCTTGTGGAAATAGGGGAAGCGGCGCGAGTTGCGGTCGCCGGCCCACATGATCAGGGGCGGGTCCAGCGACAGGGACGAAAAACTGTTGGCGGTGATGCAGACCGGACCGTCCGTGCTGTTGCAGGTGACGATGGTAACTCCGGTGGCAAAGCGGCCAAACGCATCGCGCAGGGTTCGGGTGTCATCCTTGTGTGGGATGAAAGTATGGTTCATGTCCTGTGACATTGCATTCATCATGGTACCTCATGGCCCAGTGCCGCCTCATAAAGGCGGTACCAACTCTCGCGATCCAGATTGACTTTCAAGGCGTCCGAAATCTGTTTGATCCGGCCCAGATTGTTGGTGCCCAGCACCGGCAGGATGCCTGCAGGATGTGCCAGAAGGAAGGCCACGGCCACTGCGGCCCGGTCCACTCCGAATTCGGCGGCGATCTCATCCGCGACCACGCCGACCGGAGGGTTCCCGGCCATCAGCAGTCCGCCGCCCAGCGGCGACCACGCCATCACCGGCTGCCCATGCTGTTGATGAAACGCTAGGTCGCCATTGGTGAAGGGGCGGATTTCGCCCAGCGAGATCTCGACCTGGTTGGTGACCAGTTGGGTCTTCATCGCTGATTGCAGAAGCGTCCAGTCCCACGGGCGGAAATTCGATACGCCAACCGCGCCCACCTTGCCGCTGGCCACGACCTCGTCCAGCGCTGCGCCGGTCTCATGGTGGTCCATGAAGGGATCAGGGCGGTGGATCAGTAGCAGGTCGACATGGTCGATTGCCATTTCGGACAGCGAGGTGTCGACGGATTTCAGGATATGCGCGCGCGATGTGTCATAATATTTGACCATGGCGTCTGCGTATCGGCCCATCGGCGCAACGATGTCGCATTTGGTGACGATCTCCATCCGCGCGCGCAGCGCCGGATTGGCGCGCAGGGCGTTGCCCAAAACCGCCTCGGCTGCGTAACCGCCATAGATGTCGGCCTGATCGAATGTGGTGATGCCCTGATCCAGGCAGGCTTGTATCTTGGCTTCGACATGATCCGCCGAGGTGTCACTGTCATCACCCAAGCGCCACATGCCGTATACCAGGCGGCTCATTTCCAGCGTGTCTGAAAGCTTTACACGTTGCATTAGCGGCGAACTCCGTTGCCCAGCGGGGTGGCTGGGATGGTTTTGGGCACGCGTCCGTATTCCTCGGGAAGCGAGCAGGTTTTCAGGTTGGGCATCACGCGGGCACCGAAATGGCGGGCCTCGTCCAGATGTGGATAGCCCGAGAAGATGAAGGCGCGGATGCCCATCTTTTGATAGTCTTCAATCTTGGTCATGACCTGATCGGTGGAGCCCACAAGCGCTGCGCCGCAGCCAGACCGCGCCCGGCCAACGCCGGTCCAAAGACCTGGCTCGACATAGCCGTATTCATCCGCCAGATCGCGGTTTTTGGCCTGATGCGCAACACCCAGCGAGGTGGAATCCAGCGCCCGTTCGCGGATGGCGCGACCGTATTCGTCGTCCAGCTTGGATACGATGTAATCAGCGTATTCCTGCGCTTCGGCCTCGGTATCGCGAACGATCATGTGAACGCGCAAGCCGTAATCCAGTGTCCGGTTGTAATTCTCGGCTACCGCATGAACCGCCTTCATCCGCCCGGCCAGTTGATCCTTGGTTTCTGGCCACATCAGATAGACATCGCAATGCTCTCCGCACAGTTCGAGCGCAGATGGGGAATAGCCGCCGAAATACAACAGTGGTCCGCCGGTCTGATAGGGTTTGGCTGGATCGGTGGTCAGGCCCGAGAAATTATAGACCTCGCCCGCATGGTTGATCTCATCCCGCGTCCAAGCCTGTTTCAGGATTTCGACGACTTCGCGCGAGCGTTGATAACGGAACGCGCTGTCTGCCTTTTCACCAGGAAAATCGGACGAGATGATGTTGACCGTCAAGCGCCCCTGCAACATGTGATCCAGCGTCGCGATGGTGCGGGCCAGCATGATGGGCTGCATTTCACCGCAACGCACCGCGGCCAGCAGGTTGATCTTGTCGGTGATCGGTGCGCATCCAGCAACAAAGCTGAGCGTGTCCTGACCGACCTGATAGGATGACGGGCACAGGATGTTGCGAAACCCCTGTGCCTCGGCCTCTTTCACGATGGCGGAACAATGGTCCCAGCTGGACCGCAGATCGCCATCGGGCATCCCCAGAAACTGATAGTCATCCGAACACAGAGCCGAAAACCACGAGACCTCGGCCGCATTCAGATCGGGGGAGGTGATTGGGACGATCGTCATCTGAGTCGGTCTCCGCAATGGATTTGCTTTTTCTCTTGCGTAGCAATCACATTGATGTAGATCAATAGTGTATCAATTTTTCCTGTGACCAATCGAAGCGCCCCGACGTGCCCCCCACAAGCCGAAACCCCAATGCCCTTCCGATATATGTTCAGATTGCAGAACTGCTGATCCGCGATATTGCGGCCGGCCGTCTGATTGACGGTGAGCGCCTGCCGCCGGAACGGGACATGGCGGTGGACCTGAATGTCTCGGTCGGGACCCTGCGAAAATCGCTGTCTGAGCTTGAGAAAAAAGGGATGTTGGAACGCATTCAGGGCTCGGGCAATTACATCCGTGAGACCGGAACGCAGAACAGCGTCTATGCGATGTTCCGGCTTGAGCTGCCCGAAGGGGGCGGTTTGCCAAGCGCGGATATCCTGTCGGTCGATCATCTGGAAAAGCCTGCCAATCTGCCCGGTTTCGGAGCCGCGGCCACGGGGTCGCGCGTGCGCCGGATGCGCTATTTGAATGACACAATCATCGCGGTCGAAGAGATATGGCTCGACGAATCAGTGGGTTTGATCGACGGCGACCTGCTGTCGGACTCGCTGTATCGCTATTATCAGCAGCAGTTGGGGTTCTGGATCACGCGGGCCGAAGACAGGGTTTCAATCGCGGCGCTGCCCGATTGGACACCGACGGGCTTTACCAAGCCCGTTGGGCAGACCGTCGGGTATATCGAGCGGTTTAGCTGGTCAGAACAGGCCGAACCCGTCGAATTCTCTAAAACTTGGTTCGATCCGGATCGGGCCACCTATGTTCAACGCTTGAAGTAAAAGGAAACGCGCATGACCCGGACCATCAATTACGGGCTGATCGGATGCGGCATGATGGGGCAGGAGCACCTGCACAATATCGCTCTGCTGGATGGCACGCGCGTGGCGGCGATCTATGAGCCCGACCCGCAGATGGCCCGCGCCGCGCAAGAGATCGCACCGAAGGCCGAGATGGTGGGGTCGGTGGCTGACCTTCTGGCGGTAAAGGATCTGGATTGCCTGGTCATCGCCAGCCCGAACCACCTGCATGTGGATCAGATCTGCGACATCGCGGCGATGCGCCCACTGCCCCTGTTGGTGGAAAAGCCGCTTTTTACCGATCCGCAGGATGCGGCGCGGCTGGAAACGGTGCAGCGTGACTATCCCCATCCAATCTGGGTGGCGATGGAATATCGCTATATGCCTCCGATTGCCGCTTTGATCAAAGGGCTCCAATCCACCGGCGGGGTGCAGATGCTGACGATCCGAGAACATCGATTTCCCTTTCTGGAAAAGGTCGGCAACTGGAACCGGTTCAACCGCAATACCGGCGGCACATTTGTCGAGAAATGCTGCCATTTCTTCGACCTGATGCGGCTGATCCTTGGGTCCGATCCGGTGCGGATCACCGCCAGCGGTGGGCAGGCGGTAAACCATCTGGACGAAAGCTATGATGGGGAAACGCCGGATATTCTGGATCACGGTTATGTTCTGGTTGATTTCGCCAACGGCACGCGGGCGATGCTGGAACTGTGCATGTTCGCCGAAGGATCGCGGTACCAAGAGGAAATCTCGGCCACAGGACAATTGGCCAAGATCGAGGCGCTGGTGCCGGGGCCGGGGCGCTTTTGGCCCGATCATCTGGGTGAGCCGCCGGTGCCGCAGGTGATTGTCAGCCCGCGTAATCCGAAGGGGCCGGTGTCACAGGACATCCCCGTCGATCCGCGCCTGCTGGCCGCCGGGGACCACAATGGATCGACCTATTACCAGCATCAGGGGTTCCTTGCGCTTGTCCGCGGCGAAAGGGCCGCGCCGGATGTGACGCTGCAGGATGGTCTGTGGGCCGTTCGTATGGGGTTGGCGGCACAACAGGCGCTGGCAACGGGTGAAGCCGTTCGGTTGACCTGATAGGCAACAAGGACGATGCGCTGAGCCGGTGACGAAATTGCGCCTATCGGAAACGCGCTCCCCCAACTTGCGCATAAAAACCTGTCGTTTTTGATTTCTAATGGGTCTTTTTCGCTTGTTGATGCTGCATCTGCACCCTAGCTCTGTCCGTGGGACACCCCTCCCCAACGAGGGGCGTGTATCTGGAAGGGTAATACACATGACTATCGAACAACCGGCATCGAATGACGCCGTGCGCAAACCTGAAACGCGGCCGGCAAATCCGCGCTTTTCCTCGGGGCCCTGCGCCAAACCCCCCACATTTGACCTGACCAAACTGGCTGACGCAGCGCTTGGCCGTTCGCATCGCGCTGCTGTTGGCAAGGATAAGCTGAAAGCGGCCATCGACGGTACGCGTGAAGTGCTGGGCATTCCAGCAGATTACAAGATCGGCATCGTTCCCGCGTCTGACACTGGCGCGGTTGAGATGGCGCTGTGGTCGCTGTTGGGTGAACGCAAGGTCGAGATGCTGGCCTGGGAAAGTTTTGGCGCGGGATGGATCACGGATGTGGTCAAGCAGCTAAAAATCGACGCCGAAGTGAAAACAGCCGATTATGGGCAGATCATCGATCTGGCCTCGGTCAACTTCCTCCATGACGTGGTCTTTACATGGAACGGCACGACTTCGGGCGTGCGGGTGCCAAACGGTGACTGGATCGCGGAAGACCGTCAGGGTTTGACGATCTGCGATGCGACTTCGGCGGCCTTCGCGATGGACCTGCCGTGGGACAAGTTGGATGTGACCACGTTTAGCTGGCAGAAAGTTCTGGGCGGAGAGGCGGCGCATGGGATGCTGATCCTTTCCCCGCGCGCTGTGGAGCGGCTTGAAAGCTATACCCCCGCATGGCCATTGCCCAAGATTTTCCGCCTGACCAAGGGCGGTAAGCTGATCGATGGTATCTTTACTGGCGCCACGATCAACACCCCGTCGATGCTGGCGGTTGAGGACTATCTGTTCGCATTGGATTGGGCGCGCTCAGTTGGTGGTCTGCAGGGATTGATTGGCCGGGCCGATGCGAATGCCGGTGCGGTGCATGCGTTCTGCGAGCAGAATGGCTGGATCGCTAACCTGGCTGACGACCCGGCGACGCAGTCGAATACGTCTGTCTGTCTGAAATTCACCGATGCGCGCATCCGGGACGGCGCAGCCTTTGCCAAGGCCGTTGCAAAGCGGTTGGAGGCCGAGAATATCGCGTTGGATATCGGGGCTTATCGCGACGCACCTGCGGGTCTGCGTATCTGGTGCGGCGGCACGGTCGAAACTTCGGATATCGAAGCGATGTTGCCCTGGCTAGCCTGGGCCTTCGAGGCTGAGCTCGCAGCACAAACTGAAGCCGCCTGATCTTTCCCAATCTTCACCGGGCCGCCTCAGGCCCGGACATCTCATTACATTCAAGGACCACAGACATGGCTCCCAAAGTACTCGTTTCTGACAAACTCAGTGAAACCGCTGTTCAGATTTTCCGCGACCGCGGCATCGACGTGGATTTCATGCCCGATCTGGGCAAGGACAAAGATAAACTGGCCGAAGTGATTGGCCAATATGACGGCCTTGCCATCCGCTCGGCTACCAAGGTCACGCCGACCTTGCTGGAACATGCGGACAAGCTGAAAGTCATAGGTCGCGCCGGCATCGGCACCGACAATGTCGACAAGGATGCCGCCAGCAAGAAGGGCGTCATCGTGATGAACACGCCCTTTGGCAACATGATCACCACAGCCGAGCACGCGATTGCGATGATGTTCGCCGTGGCGCGGCAGATCCCCGAGGCCAGCACTTCGACCCATGCGGGCAAATGGGAAAAGTCCAAGTTCATGGGGATCGAGCTGACCAACAAAACCTTGGGCGTCATTGGTGCGGGCAATATTGGCGGGATCGTCTGCGAACGCGCCCTGGGCCTGAAAATGAAGGTTGTCGCCTATGATCCCTATCTGGGCGAAGAGAAAGCCGCCAAGATGGGTGTTGAAAAGGTTGAACTGGATGAGCTGCTGTCGCGTGCCGATTTCATCACCTTGCATGTGCCGCTGACCGATCAGACTCGCAACATTCTCAGCCGCGAAAATCTGGCCAAGACCAAGCCTGGCGTGCGCATCGTCAACTGTGCCCGCGGCGGTCTGGTCGATGAAGAGGCGCTGGCCGAGGCTCTGCAATCCGGTCACGTTGCCGGTGCCGCCTTTGACGTGTTCAGCGAAGAACCGGCCAAGGACAACGCGCTGTTCAACCTGCCCAATGTCGTCTGCACCCCACATCTGGGTGCCGCCACGACCGAGGCGCAGGAAAACGTGGCGCTGCAGGTGGCCGAGCAGATCTCGAACTATCTGCTGACCGGCGCGGTGGAAAACGCGCTGAACATGCCCAGCGTGACGGCGGAAGAGGCCAAGGTCATGGGGCCCTGGATCAAACTGGCCGGGCATCTGGGCGGTTTCATCGGTCAGATGACGGATGAGCCGATCAAGGCGATCAACATCCTCTATGATGGTGTTGCGTCGGAAATGAACCTTGCCGCTTTGAACTGCTCGGCTGTTGCCGGGATCATGAAGAAGTTCAATCCCGAGGTGAACATGGTTTCGGCCCCGGTTGTGGCCAAGGAACGTGGTATTCAGATTTCGACCACCAATCAGGACAAGTCTGGCGCCTTCGAGGGCTATATCAAGGTGACCGTCGTGACCGAGAAACGCGAGCGTTCGATCGGCGGAACCGTGTTCAGCGATGGCAAGCCGCGCTTCATTCAGATCAAAGGCATCAATATCGACGCCGAGGTGGGCGCGCACATGCTCTATACCACGAACGAAGATGTGCCGGGTATCATCGGTGCGTTAGGTCAGGCCATGGGTGAGCACAGCGTCAATATCGCGAACTTTACCCTCGGACGCACCGAGGCAGGGGGGGAGGCGATTGCCTTGCTTTATGTTGATGAACCCGTACCAGCCGAAGCGCGGGCAAAGCTGGCCGAAACCGGCCTGTTCACGCAAATCAAACCGCTGGAGTTCGACGTTGCCTGAGGCGGTGTTGAATATCTGAGACACTTCATACCCGCGTCTTCCAAGGCGTGGGTATTTTCTTTTCCTGGCCGCCAAGACGCGTCACAAGCAGGGTGTTCCTGTTGATTTAGGGTTTTCCATGTCCTCGCCAATTTATGCAATCGGTGACATCCACGGCCAGCTCGGCATGCTGCAGGTTGCGCTGTCGCGGATCGAGGCCGATGGCGGGCCAGATGCAAAGATTGTGTTTCTGGGTGACTATGTCGACCGGGGCCCGGACAGCCGCGCCGTGTTGGACCTGCTGATCGAAGGCCAAAAGGCGGGGCGCAACTGGGTCATGGTCAAGGGCAACCACGACCGAATGATGGCTCGCTTCGTGCAAGAGCGCGAAATTGCAGATAAGCAACTGCCCGTCACGCTGAACTGGCTGAACCCACGGCTGGGTGGTCGGGAAACGCTGGCCTCCTACGGGGTTGAAGTCACGGACAATGACCGCATCTATCAGGTCCATGAACGGGCCTGTGCCGCCGTACCGCCAGCACATCTGGATTTCATCAACGCTTTGCCAGTTTACCATCAAGAGGATGAGCTGCTGTTCGTCCACGCTGGCATCAGGCCCGGTCTTCCACTGTCGCAGCAATCCGAAGATGACCTGGTTTGGATACGGCAGGAATTTTTGGTTGAATCTGGCCCGCACCCCTGGCTGATCGTGCATGGTCACACCCCTGTGGATACGGCGGAACATTGCGGCAATCGGATCAATTTGGATGCGGGCGCGGGCTATGGTCATCCGTTGGCCACTGCCGTGTTCGAGGGCCGTGATTGCTGGTTGCTGACCGCACAGGGGCGCGCGCCGCTGAGACCTAGTCTTCGGTAAACAGGTCTTTGTAAGCTTCGCGTAGCGCGTTTTTTTGCACTTTGCCCATCGTATTGCGCGGCAATTCGTTCAGCACTATCAGCTTGCGGGGATGTTTGAATCGCGCCAGTTGGGTCTGTGCGCTTGCCATGATGGCCTCGAGGTCGGGCGACTTGTTTGGTTCGGCTACCAACAGGCCCAACACGGTTTCGCCGAAATCCGGATGGGGCACGCCGATAACTGCGCTTTCCAGAACACCGAGCTGGTCGTCCAGCACCAGTTCGACCTCTTTGGGATAGATGTTGTACCCGCCCGAGATGATTAGGTCCTTGCCGCGTCCGACGATATGGACATAGCCGTCCGCGTCCACACGTCCAAGGTCGCCGGTGATAAAGAACCCGTCCTCGCGCAACTCTGCTGCGGTCTTCTCGGGCATTTCCCAATAGCCCTGAAAGACGTTGGGGCCACGCACCTCGATCATGCCGATTTCGCCCTGTGGCAAGGTTTCACCCGTCTCTGAGTCGGTCACTTTGAGCTCAACGCCCGGCAAGGGGAACCCCACGGATCCGGCGCGGCGTTCACCGTCATAGGGGTTCGAGGTGTTCATGTTGGTCTCGGTCATACCGTAGCGTTCAAGAATGCGGTGCCCGGTGCGGGCCTCAAACTGCTGATGCGTTTCGGCCAGCATTGGGGCCGAGCCCGAGATGAACAGCCGCATATGACGTGCCAGATCGCCGGTGAACCGGTCGTCATCCAACAGACGGGTGTAGAAGGTCGGAACCCCCATCATCGCGGTTGCATCAGGCAAATGCCGCAGTACCTCATCCAGATCGAATTTCGGCAGAAAGATCATCGACCCGCCCGAAGCCAGTACCACGTTGGTTGCCACGAACAGCCCATGAGTGTGAAAGATTGGCAGAGCATGCAGCAACACGTCATCGTCGGTAAACCGCCATTCCCGTACCAATGTTTCGGCATTCGACAGCAGATTGGCCTGTGACAACATCGCGCCCTTGGATCGGCCGGTCGTGCCGGACGTGTACAGGAAGGCGGCCAGATCATCCTCGGTGCGGTTGACCGGCTCGAAAGCAGGCAGCATACCCAGCGCACGCCGCATCAGGCTGCCGGATCCATCAGCGTTTAGCGTTTCAAGCCGTGCCTTCTGGGCGGCGGCGACGGGTGCCAATCCAGCCCTATTTACATCATCGCAGACCACCAGCGCAGCGCCGCTGTTTTCAATGAAATAGCTCAGTTCGCTGACCGTATAGGCAGTGTTGAGTGGCAGAAAAACCAGACCGGTCTGCACACAAGCAGCAAACAGCGCAAGCGCTTCGGGCGACTTTTCCACCTGAACCGCAACGCGTTGTCCGGGTTCGAGCTCAAAGCCGATTAGGGTATTGGCCAACCGAGATGCCATGTCCAGGAAATCAGAATGGGTCAGCACCTGACCGTTGGGCAGATGCAGGAAAGGCGTTTCTTTGCCCGCGTGAATGCCAAACAAGCGATCGTAAAGCAGGTTGCCCATTTACCGAGTTCCTTTCTGTCCAGTCCTGGCGAATCTGTCTTGGAATGGCGTGCTGGTAAAGCCCTGAATGGCGCAATCGGTCGCCGTTCTGTCCGCATGATGTGCCAGAGGTTGCTGCGGACAAACTGTCTTCTGGCGATCGGGGGCTATCTGCGTTAATCGCAGGTGAATTCGCCGGAGATAGACTATGTATGTTGCCACCCTGTTGACCAATCCCGAAACGCGAACGCTGGATTTGGCGCTGGTCGAGTCGTTGCGGAATGCCTGGGGCGGGGCCGAGATCATCTGGCTCAGCCCGGATGAGGCGGCTGAGTTCGCGCTGCAGGAACTTCCGGGCAACCAATGGGATGTCTGGGGTGATTTGCAGAAGCTTGGCGTTGACCTGATCGTGCAGCCTGCCGAGGGGCGGCGAAAAAAGATGCTGTTGGCGGATATGGACAGCACCATGATCCAGCAGGAATGCATCGACGAACTGGCGGATGAGGCCGGGGTCGGCGACCGCGTCAAGGACATCACCGCCCGCGCAATGAATGGCGAATTGGATTTCGAAGGCGCGCTGACCGAACGGGTCGGGTTGCTGAAAGGGTTGGATGAGGCCGTGATCGGCAAGGTTCTGGCCGAACGCATCACCTTGATGCCCGGTGGGAAGGAGCTGGTCGCGACGATGCGCGCCAATGGCGGCTATGCGGCACTGGTCTCGGGCGGGTTCACGGCGTTTACTGCCAAGGTGGGCAGTGAATTGGGGTTTGACGAAAACCGTGCCAACACTCTGCTGGCCGAAAACGGCAAACTGACCGGCGATGTGCAGCGACCGATTCTGGGACGACAGGCCAAAGTTGATGCTTTGGAACAGATCACCGCGCGTCTGGGCCTGTCCGAAAACGATGTGATCGCTGTGGGTGACGGGGCAAATGATCTGGGCATGTTGGGCCGGGCCGGAACCGGGGTTGCGCTGCATGCAAAGCCTTCGGTCGCGGAACAATGCGAAGTGCGCGTCAACCATGGCGATTTGACCGCGCTTTTGTATCTGCAGGGCTATGCGCGGCAGGAATTTGCCCAAGCCTGAAAACCGGGGCTTTCCTTTATTTAACAAAAATGTTAAACAGTGGTCATGGATACGCTGCAGACCACATTCTCCGCATTGTCCGACGCCACGCGGTTTTCCATCGTTGAACAGTTGATGCAGGACGGAGAGCAGCCCGCGGGCGACCTGATCGAAGGGCGCGGCATGTCGGGTGCTGCGGTCTCGCGCCACCTGAAGGTTTTGCGTGAGGCCGGGCTGGTTCGGCAACGGGTGCAGGGCACCAAGCGGATGTATTCGATCCGCCCCGAAGGTCTGCGCGCAATCGCGGAATGGACCATTTCGAAACGACAATTCTGGGAAAGCAGTCTGGATCGTCTGGGCGATGCTATTGAAAGGGATACCTCATGGCCGATCTAAAGCTGGAGCGCACGTTCCCGATACCGCCAGAGGATCTGTTTGCGTGGATCAGTGTCGCAGAACAGCTGTTGCAATGGTGGGGTCCCGAAGGGGTGCACGTGCCCGAACATACTCTCGATTTTTCGCGCGTTGGTCCGTGGTATTCGGTCATGCAGAATGGCGAGGGCCAGCGGTTCAAGGTCTCGGGCCATGTGACCCATGTCGATCCGCCCAATTCGGTTGGCTTCACCTGGGGCTGGCATGACGATCAGGATCAGCGCGGGGCCGAAAGCCATGTAACGCTACGGATCGAAGCCGCAGGCGGCGGCGCTCGGTTGGTGGTCGATCACCGCGACCTGGGCGATGACGAGATCGCTGCAAACCACGAGAAAGGCTGGACCTCGACGCTGAACAAGTTGGCCGGTCTGGTGCAATAAGTTTTCATCTGGGAGGAAAGAAATGCCACAGTTTCTGTTTGTCTATCACGGCGGGACCACGCCATCGGACCCGGCCGAAGTCGAAGCAACCATGGCCGCCTGGGGCGCGTGGTTTCAGAATATGGGCCCGTCACTAGAAATACCCGGCAACCCGGTGGGCCAGTCCTATACCGTCAGCTCGGGCGGTGTGGTCGACAATGGCGGTGCCAACCCGGTATCCGGCTTTACCGTGATCAAGGCCGACAGCATCGACGCCGCCAATGAAATGGCCAAGGGATGCCCCATGGTCGTAAACGGGTCAGGCTCGGTCGAGGTGGCCGAGATTCACGAGATTGAGATGTAGCGGCCCTAGCCGGGGAAACCCGGCGCGGGTCGGATCACGCCACATTCCAGCCCGCGACGGCTGTATTGCGTGGCGTTCATAAAGGTGCGGGTGGCCGGGTGATCGGCCTCCAGTACGCCGAGGCTGACCAGAATGGCAGCAATGGCGCATTCGCTGGCACGGGTGGCGCCATCGGTGATCTTCAGCGCGACGCCCATGCGTTTTTCAGGGATGATGGCGATGAATACGGCCTCGGCCCCGGTCTTGATCGCGGCGCGCCCGTTCATGGCGCGCATCAGCTCGGTACAGGCGCGCGTCTCTCCGGCCACCAGCTCGGGATGTTTGATCATCGCCGCGGTCAGGTGTTGTGCCGCATCGCTGGCCCGGTCCGACCGGTCCGCCGCCGAGGCAAACCACGCCATCGACCGTGCCATCCCCACCAGCGAGGTGGCAAAGTTCGGGGCGGAACAGCCATCGATGCCATAGCCAGGGCTGGTTTCGCCGGTAGTTTCTTCCAGCGCGGACAAACAGGCCTGTTGAACCGGGTGGTCGATTTCAAGATATTCCGGCCCGGCACCCATATGCTGTGCTACCGTCAAAAACCCGCAATGTTTGCCCGAGCAGTTGTTGTGGATCTGACAGGGCGTGTCGTCGGCAAGTATCAGCCCGTCGCGCGCCGCCATATCCTGAGGCTCTTGCGGCCCACAGCGCAAATCGGGTTCAGCCAGGCCCAGATGGTCCAGCCAGGACGTTACCCTGTCTGTGTGAATATGCGCGCCGTTATGCGAGGCACAGGCCAATGCCAGATGCTCGCTGTTCAGCCCGTATTTCGCGGCCGCCCCCGATGTAATCAACGGCAGGGCCTGTATCATCTTGGCCGAAGACCGGGGGTAGATTATCGCCTCCGGGTCGCCCCAGCTGCGCACGATCTGACCCGTGTCATCACAGATAACCGCATGCCCCAGATGCAGGCTTTCCAGTAAAGGCCCCCGCCATAGTTCGGTCATTGCTACGGGCTGCGTCATCGGGACCCTCCTAAACATGCGCAAAAAACTGCCAACCGCCCTTTCGCCTATGGCGAAACTTGCGATAGTGTGTGTATGTCGGCAATCACCGGAAGACGCAACTTACAGACGAACCGTCAGGGTTCGCGAGCCTTCCCGGTGGGTATGAGGTATTAGGTCGAGCTAGGAGGCTGGACAGATGGGATCAAAGCTCGTCCGCGTAATCGCGGGCCTGTGCGTGGCAGGGATGACAACGGCTGCTACCGCTCAGCAGGCAGACAGCACCAATAGAGTATCCGTAAACACCGACTGGAGTGTGTTTGTGGAAGAGGACCCAACCGAATGCTGGAGCGTTGCAACGCCGGATGAAACCGTCAACACGCGCGGCGGGCGCGTTGTTTCGGTGAGGCGCAGCGACATCCTGCTGTTTGTCGTATTCAGACCTGATCCCGATGTGAAGGGGCGCGTTTCATTCACCGGGGGCTATCCGTTTGCCGCGGGATCGACCGTATCTGTATCCATCGACGGAAACAGCTTCGAATTCAGCACCGAAGGCGAATGGGCCTGGCCCGCGTCAGAGGGTGATGACCAAAAAGTAATCGCTGCCATGAAAAGCGGTACCGAAGCAGTGCTGACCGCCCGGTCCGAACGCGGCACTCAGACCAAAGATACTTTCTCATTGCTGGGCTTCACAGCCGCTTTAGACGACGCCGAGAAACGCTGTACCAACTGAGCGCGCCAGCGCTCGGGCAGTGGCCAGGCTTGCAAAGTGGTGCCAGTTTCGCAGGATAGGACCGCCCTCCTTCATAGCTTAACTTAACGTCATCTATAAATTTGATCTGCGTCAATGCTCCGCGCTCTGAAATACTGAACTAATCGGTTCAAGCAGAGAGAAAAGGAGAGCATCGATGCAGAAGAAAGTTTTGGGCCTGTTTGTGCTGACCGCCGTCGTATTGCTGAGCGCTTGTGATAAATCCGCTGAGACATACCCGGTTTCGGGAGAGCAATGTGGGCCAAACGATCCGGTCAAAACGCTGGACGCCGAGGATTGCTTTATTCCACCAGCAGGTGCGTGATCCAATACGGCTGGCCTGGAAACGTCCGGGCGGCATAAGAGTTCGAAGGACCGCGGGGTTGATCCCCGCGGTTTTTTGTAACCTCTGGCGTCGCTATGCTAAGCTGAGCGCGTTAGTTTAACGACCCTTCGAGGAGTATGTCATGCGTTTGGTGATACTGGCTGTTTTAACCCCCACGTTGGCTGTGGCGGATCCTGCAATGGAATGCACGAACGCAAGTTCACAAGTCGAAATCGGATCTTGCGTTGCCAGTATGGAAGCGGGGGTTGAGGCCGCGCTGACCGATAGTTTTGGCTTTGCCATGGATGCAGCCAACGCGTTGGACGAGGTGACCGGACGGACAAGCGCGGCGCCTGCGATGGAGGCGGCGCAAAGCGCGTGGGTCGGGTATCGTGATGCGCAGTGCGAGGCGGTCGGCGCGTCTTTTGGTGGTGGGTCGGGAACCGGCATTGGTATCACCTCTTGCCGGATTGAATTGGGGCGCCTGCGGATTGACGAATTGCTGCGTTTTGCAAATTAGGCGCGACGAATTCTTTTGATCTTTGCGCGCAGTCCTATATAGAGGCGCATTCCAAGCCAGAATCTTCGAGACCCACCTATGTCGCCCAAAGCGCCGATCACTCAAGACGTCATGACCATCCCCCGCAAATTGCCGGAGGGGAAGGTGAACCTTGTCGGGTTGACCCGGGATCGCCTGCGCGAGACCCTGATCGAACACGGCACGCCTGAAAAACAGGCCAAGATGCGCACGGGCCAGATCTGGCAGTGGATTTACCAATGGGGTGTGCGCGACTTTGCCGAGATGACCAATCTGGCTAAAGCCTATCGCACCCTGCTGGCCGAGCATTTCGTGATCGAAATCCCCGAGGTTGTGACCCGACAGGTGTCCGAGGATGGCACACGCAAGTATCTGGTCCGTATTGCTGGCGGCCATGAGGTCGAGGTGGTCTATATTCCCGAGGACGATCGCGGCACGCTGTGTATCTCGTCTCAGGTCGGTTGCACGCTGACTTGTTCCTTCTGCCATACAGGCACGCAGAAACTGGTGCGCAACCTGACGGCGGCGGAAATTGTCGGTCAGGTGATGATGGCGCGGGATGATCTTGACGAGTGGCCGGTACCGGGTGCGCCCAAGGACGAAACCCGCCTGCTGTCGAACATCGTTCTGATGGGTATGGGCGAGCCTCTTTACAATTTTGAGAACGTCCGCGACGCGATGAAAATCGCGATGGACCCCGAAGGTATCTCGCTGTCTCGCCGCCGGATTACCCTGTCGACATCGGGCGTGGTGCCCGAGATTGCGCGTACCGCGAAGGAAATCGGCTGCCTGCTGGCAATTTCGTTCCACGCGACGACCAATGAAGTCCGCGATGTGCTGGTGCCGATCAACAAACGCTGGAATATCGAAGAGTTGCTGCAGGCTTTGGCCAGCTATCCCAAGGTTTCCAATTCGGAACGGATTACGTTTGAATACGTGATGCTTGATGGTGTGAATGACAGCGATGAGGATGCGCATCGTCTGATCGAACATATCAAGCGCCACAAAATCCCGGCCAAGATCAATCTGATCCCGTTCAACGAATGGCCCGGCGCGCCGTATAAGCGCAGCTCAAACAATCGTATTCGGGCTTTTGCCAATATCATCTATCAGGCCGGGTATGCCTCGCCCATCCGCAAGACGCGGGGCGAGGACATTATGGCGGCCTGCGGTCAGCTGAAATCGGCCACCGAACGCGCCCGTAAATCGCGCAAGCAGATTGAGGCCGAGGCCGGTCTCGACCGCGGATAAGCGGCTGAATAGAAGAGCGTCGCAAAATTAATTTTTGGGGCGCTGTCTATCGAATGCAAAATTTGATATGTTTCATTGGCTAGGTGTGGATGCACCAGGCTCACTTGCGCACAATAGGGTGAGTTCGGTGGCTGGCATGTGGCAAATTCGTTCACGGCGGCTACCTTGTATTTCAGCTCCGTGTGCCGATTGCGGCATAACAGGTTACGAGTTGGGTTATCTCTATGATGTTTCGATTGAAAATTCCGTACTTTAATTTTGTTTTAGTTTTGGCTTGTGCGGCCGTCGCCGTAACTGATGTTGTTGCGCAGTCAAATGATGAGGATGCTCATCTGGCTATCGAAAATCCGGCTGATCTGACCAAGGACGACGCGCGTGAAATTTATGACTCGTTGCAGCGCCGGATGGCACGCGGCTATGCCGCAGCGCAGTTGGATCTGCTTCTGAATTACCAAAACTGGCCGCTGTACAACGATGCGCCCTATATATCTGAAACCCATGGTCGGCGATTTGTGAACAGCTATGCAAACCGGATGGCGTATAATTATGCAACCTTGACGGAAGGCGAAAAGCTTCCGGTGGGGTCTGTGCTGGCCAAGGACAGCGTGACCGTTACGGATGAGGGGAAAAGCCATCCCGGCGCGATGTTCGTCATGCAGAAACTGGCCGAGGGCGCCAACCCTGCTACGGCTGATTGGCGTTATATCATGGTCATGCCGGATGGGTCATTGTTTGGGGACACGATGGGGGATCGCGCCAACGCAGTTGCGTATTGCCACGATTGCCACGAGGCGGTTGCCGACCGAGATTACACATTCTTCGTTCCCGAAGAATATCTGGTCGACAATTAGGCCTCTCTCACCCAAATCTCGCGGTGCCGATCACTTTGATCAGTTGCTGACGAACCGGATCTGGCTGCGCTGCGACGGCGTTCAGGACCTCTCGAAGTTCTGCGCGCAACCCATGCATCTGGTCGATCAGGGAAATCATCATCGACACTGCGTCTGCCTCCATTTCGTATTGGTCGTGCAACTCGCAGGCCAACTCCAGCCGGGCAACGTCGAGGCTGTGATAGACCAATCCGCGATCTGTTTGTTCGGGGATCACGATTTCGGCGGCCAGATATTCTGTCAATCGGGTCGAAGTCAGCCGGGCTACGGCGGTGATCAGTTCCTCTTCGGTCAGGGTGCGGGTCATGACGGCATTCCTTTGCGTGGGTCATAGCGGTGGGTTTCTCGCCATGAATCCATAAATTGCCTCAACTCATCATCGATTTGATCGGGCATTGAAATGGTCAGCTCGATCAACTGGTCGCCCCGTTCGGCCGAGCCGCGCTTCTTCACGCCCTTACCCCGCAAGCGCAGGGTTCTGCCGCTGCTGGTTCCCGCCGGGACGGTCACGTTTACACCCCCATCGATCGTGGGCGCCGCCACTTTGCCGCCCAGCACCGCCTCATCAATCGTGATGGGCAGCGTGATGTGAATGTCATTTCCCTGACGGTCGAATACCGGATGATCCGCGACTGATACTGTCACCAGCGCATCGCCGCGCGGCCCCTCACCATAGCCAGCGGCACCCTTGCCCCGCAGGCGAATGGTCTGACCGCTTGTGATCCCTGCGGGTATCTTGACCTCGATCCGGTCCCCATCCGGCAGGGTCAGTTTCTGGCTGGCGCCAAACACCGCATCCAGAAAGCTGATCTGAAGCGTGAAGTTCAGATTGTGGCCGGGCGCGTGAAACTCGCGGCCGCCTTGCCCACCAAATCCGCCGCGACCCCGCATGAATTCGGCAAAGATATCCGACATGTCGTCGGGGTCCGTCGCCTGCCCGCGATAGGGGTTGCCGGCGGCTTCGGCGTAATCGCGATAGTATTGCTGTTGCGGGCGTTCCTGTCCCGAGGCATCAATCTCACCATTGTCATAGCGTTTGCGCGTCTCAGGATCTTTCAACAGATCATAGGCCGCGGCGGCGGCCTTGAACTTGGCTTCGGCCTCGGCGTTCCCGGGTTTCAAGTCCGGGTGGCATTCCTTGGCAATGCGCCGATACGCTTTTTTGATTTCAGCGTCGCTGGCATCTTTGGCCACGCCAAGTGCGGCATAGGGATCGTCGCTCATCTCACCTCTCATGGATGGGGGAAGGGCTGATCATGATGAAGGTATTTTATCACGTGATTTCAACAGGTCAAAAAGAACCGGTGGCTAAATTGGTTCGCAAGTTTCGTAATCTCTGATACTATCAGGCTGTTTCATATTATTCATTGACGGAGATTAGCCGATGACGCGCAGACTTAAATCGGTTCTGGCCTTGCTGGCGGGCAATGCCATTGGGTTAATGTTGGCCGCTTTGCTACTGACCGGTTTTGCAATCAAGCCGATTTCATTCATCGTTGTGGTGATCGTATTCACGCTGGTGCAGGTGGTGGCCGAGCCGCTAATCCTGAAGTTGGGTGAGAAAAGGGCGCCTTCGTTGAAAGGCGGGATCGCGTTGATCGTGACCTTTGTCGGCCTGCTTGTGACCGATCTGGTGACCAATGGGCTGACGGTTGGCGGAATTTCCAACCTGCTGGCTGCGACACTGCTGGTCTGGCTGGGCGCGCTGATCGCCAGCGTAGTGCTGCCGATCTACGTGTTCACCGAGCTGAGCACGCCCAAAAAGTAATTACAGTGCGTTCAGGCTGGCATCGATTGCCTGCCAAAGCTCAACCACCGGCTCGCATCCCACGGACAGACGGACAAAAGCGGGGTCAACGTCGTCGCCCCAACGGGCGCGGCGCTCGGCCGAGCTATGAACGCCGCCAAAAGACGTCGCAGGGCGCAGCATTGGACAGGTGTTGATGAAGGTTTCGGCCTTGGCCTGGGTTTCCAACGTGATCGAAAGAAGGAATCCGAACCGCGTGGTCTGAGCCTGTGCCAAGGTGTAGGACGGGTCGCCCGGCAGGCCGGGATAGCGGATGTATTTTACAGCTGGATGCGCTGCCAACCGTTCCGCCAACACCTGGGCCGAGCTGCACATCCGGTCGAACCGAACATCCAACGTTTCCAACCCGCGATGCAGCAACCAGGCCTCGTGCGGACCGGGGATCGCGCCAGAGACACGCCGCCATTCCTCGACCCGCTCCATGATATCTGCGTTCCGGCTGGCCACATGTCCCATCAGCAGATCGGAATGCCCGCCCATGGCCTTGGTGTCCGAGGATACGACGATGTCTAGGCCCATATCCAACGGGCGTTGGCCCAGTGGCGTCAGGGTTGTGTTGTCGGCAATGGTGATGCCGCCTGCCGCGCGCACGGACGACGCGATGGCTGGCAGGTCCATCATATCCAGGCCAGGGTTCGAGGGGCTTTCGACAAAGACCACATCGAAGCCGTCGAACCCACCTTCGGAAAAGGCGGTTGTCGGGCGTTCTGTCACTATGACACCCAGACCAGACAGAAATCGGTCGGCCAGCACGCGGGTGACGTAATAGCCATCAGACGGGATTAGGATGCGCGACCCGGCTTTGACCGTGGCAAACAACGCGGCCGAAATCGCCGCCATGCCCGACGGGAAAGCCAGGCAGGGGGCGTCTTCAAGATGGGCGAGAACCTGTTCCAGATGTTCCCAGGTTGGGTTGTTGACGCGACCGTAGAAATCATGCCCGTCCGGCGCGCCGGGCAGGTGGAACATACTGCTTTGGGTCAGGGGCAGGGCCACGGGCTCGCCCTTGGTCAGTGCGTTGCCCCGCAGATGCAGCATCTCGCCGGTCTTGCGCCCCATCGTTTAGCGCCCCGGTATTTCGTCACGGGGCGGGGTGGGTTCCCATTTCTCGATTATGTCGACCGCCTCTTGCGCGGTATCGACGAACCGGAACAGGTCCAGATCCTCGTCCGAGATGGTGCCGGCGTCGGCCAGCGCCTCCCAGTTGATGACCTTTTCCCAGAACGCGCGACCGAATAGCAGGAAAGGCACGCGCTCCATACGGCCGGTTTGAATCAGGGTCAGGGACTCGAACAGCTCATCCATGGTGCCAAAGCCGCCGGGGAAGATGGTGATGGCGCGGGCGCGCATCAGGAAATGCATCTTGCGGATGGCGAAATAGTGGAAGTTAAAGCTGAGCTCGGGCGTAACGTACAGGTTCGGTGCCTGTTCATGCGGCAGCACAATGTTGAGACCGATGGAACAGCCGTTCGCATCCTGTGCGCCGCGGTTACCAGCCTCCATCACGCCGGGGCCACCGCCGGTGACGATTACATTCTCGCGCCCGCCGGTTTCGTTCGATTTCTCGGTCATCAACCGGGCAAACTCGCGCGCTTCGTCGTAATATTCCGACAGCCCGGCCAGCGTTTCCGTCCGCGCGGTGTGTTTCTGTGACGGCTCAGGGATACGCGCGCCGCCGAACATGACGATGGTCGAGGTGATCTCACGCTCGGTCATGATCATCTCGGGCTTGAGCAGTTCCAGCTGCAAGCGCACCGGGCGCAGCTCATCCCGGCACAGGAAATCCTCATCGGCAAAGGCAAGGCGATAGGCGGGTGAGCGGGTTTGCGGGGTGTCGGGTACCTCGCTTGCGGTCGAACGGTCGGTCTGCGCGTCGCGAAACGGGCTGAGGCGGTCTTCTCTCATGGGGTAACGATCCCTGCTTGCGTGTTTTCCAAACAGCTATAGGGTTCGGGCGCAGAGTGCCAGTCACGGAAAGATGAGAATGAATTGGAAGAGCGAAATACTGGCGGCACAGCACCGCATAACCGGCTATGCACAAGTGACGCCAGTCATGGAAAGCCGTGCCTTGGGTCTGGGTTATTCGGTGGAAATGAAGCTGGAGCATATGCAGCACACCGGCAGTTTCAAGGCGCGCGGGGCGTTTAACACTCTGATCAGCACGGATGTGCCTGAGGCTGGTGTTGTGGCCGCATCGGGCGGCAATCACGGCGCAGCGGCCGCCTTTGCCGCGCAGGCGCTGGGCTATCCGGCCAAGATTTTCGTGCCCGAACTGGCGGGGCCATCCAAGATCGCGCTGATCGAACAGACCGGCGCGGATTTGAGCGTGATGCCGGGTGAATATGCCAACGCCTTAACAGCCGCGCGGGCGCATGAGGAGGCCACGGGCGCGATGCAGATCCATGCCTATGACGCGCCTGCAACCGTTGCTGGACAGGGCACTTGCTTTGCCGAGTGGGAGGCGCAGGGCCTGCAGGCCGATACCGTATTGATCGCGGTGGGCGGTGGCGGCCTGATCGCCGGGGCGCTGGCCTGGCTGCAAGGCACGCGCAAGGTCGTGGCGGTTGAGCCAGAAACCTCCTGCGCGCTGAATGCAGCCCTGCAGGCGGGAGAACCGGTGGATGTATCCGTCTCGGGCATTGCGGCAAATGCGCTGGGCGCGCGGCGGATCGGCTCGATTTGTTTCGATCTGGCACAGGGCGTGCAATCAGTTCTGGTCAGTGATGAGGCCATCGCGAAGGCGCAGAAGGCCCTGTGGCGGGCGCATCGGATTCTGGTGGAACCGGCAGGCGCAACCGCCTTGGCTGCGCTGCTTTCGGGGGCTTACACGCCAGAGCCGGGCGAGCGGGTGGCGGTGCTGATCTGCGGCGGAAATATCTCACCGGACCCTCTGAACGGCTGAAACCGCAACAGACAGCCGCAAAGCGTGCGCTCAGCGTCGCATTGCAGCCAGTCCGTCGCTTGCGTATAGGCAACACAAGCGTGAACAGAATCTGCAGGGAGCCGCCAAATGTCCAACGCGCAACTGGAAGCCGCCATCGAAGCCGCCTGGGAGGCGCGAGATGCCATCACCCCCGCCACCACCGGCGAGACTCGCGAAGCGATCGAAGATACGCTGAACGCGCTGGACAGCGGGTCGCTGCGGGTGGCGGAAAAGCAGAACAGCGGCGACTGGCATGTGAACCAGTGGGCGAAAAAAGCGGTTCTGCTGGGCTTTCGCATCAAGGATATGGAAATCCAGACCGGCGGCGCTCAGGACGGCGGCTGGTGGGACAAGGTGGACAGCAAGTTCGCGGGTTGGGGTGAAAACCAATGGCGGGCCGCTGGCTTTCGCGCGGTGCCGAATTGCGTCGTTCGCAAATCCGCCTTTATTGCGCCCGGCGTGGTTCTGATGCCGTCATTTGTGAACCTGGGTGCCTATGTGGACGAGGGCACAATGGTTGATACTTGGGCCACCGTCGGTTCATGCGCGCAGATCGGCAAGAACGTCCATCTGTCGGGCGGTGTTGGGATCGGCGGCGTTCTGGAACCGATGCAGGCGGGTCCGACCATCATCGAAGACAACTGCTTTATCGGCGCCCGGTCCGAAGTGGTCGAAGGCTGCATCGTGCGCGAAGGCTCGGTTCTGGGCATGGGCGTGTTCATCGGCAAATCGACCAAGATCGTCGACCGCGAAACCGGCGAGGTCACCTATGGTGAAGTTCCGCCCTATTCGGTGGTTGTTGCGGGCTCGATGCCGTCCAAGAACAACATCAACCTCTACTGCGCCGTGATCGTGAAACGGGTGGATGAAAAGACCCGCTCGAAAACCGGGATCAACGAGCTGCTGCGCGACTAATACTGGGCGCGGATCAAACAAGGGGGCTGCAGCGCGATCCGCTGCGGCCCTTTTTTGTTATCGCTTACTCTTTGACTGGATAGCGGTCCGGTTCTTCGAACACATCAATGACGCGCGACCCGGCTTTGATCTTGCCGCCATGCTCCACTCCTGCGGGGATCGAATAGCTGTCACCGGGGCCATAGCTCTTGGTTTCATCGCCAATGGTCAGCTCAATCTCACCTTCGACCACAGTTCCCCATTGTGCCAGATGGGAATGAAGGGGCAGTTCGAAATCCTGAAGAAAGGTAAAAAACGCCACCAGCCCCGCGTCTGATCTGATCACGGCCGTTTGCACCACATCTTCGGGGAAGGGCACGTCGAGGCTTGGGAATCCTGTGATGAAATCCGGATAAGTCATGGCAACGTCCTTTTGTGATCGGTGTCAGGTTACTGCGGGCACTATGGCGGCACAGGCGATCCACTGCAATTCCCCGGCTGCTTGACCGCAGGCAGGTGCGCGGCTATGGCCCCTTGCATGGAAAAGCAAAAGAAACCTTCGCGTCAGCAGGTCTATACCCTGCTTGTGCAGATCGGTCGCAGGGATGGCGATGGCCTGCCCGACGGCGCAACCGGGGCGGCATTGATGTGTTTTGCCAGCGGCGTCGACGAGGCCGAGGCCGTGCGCGAAACGGTGGCGATCCTGAAACAGGCAGATACCGCGCCTTTGGATGTCACAGGCTATGGCACTTTGGCTGAACGTGAAGCGCAAGGTCACGAGATCGACCCGGATGAACGGGCCCTGATGCAGCGCGCGCTGGATGAAAATGCAGTGATCGTGGCGCAGATGACCCCGTTTTTCGGGGATGAAGAGACGGCTTAGTTCCGCGCCCCAAACCACTTGCGATAAATCTCGTCATAGGTGCCGTCTTCGCGCAGCGCCAGCAGCGCCTGGTTGACGTCTTCGACCAGCGGGGACCCGGTAGGGAAGGCAATGCCGTAATTCTCGCGCAGGAATATACCGCCTGTCATCGAGGCGATCCGGCGTCCTTCATGGGCGGCGAAATAGGACAGGATCGGCGCGTCGAACACTATGGCGTCCAGTTCCTCGTTGCGAAAGGCTTCAAGCATGGGGTCGAGCCCATCATAGTTGGTAAACTCGATCTCGCGGCGGTTCAGAAAGTTAGCAGCGGTTGAATTCGAGATTGTTCCGACCTCTTTGCCGTAAAGGTCATTTATCGAATTCACGCTGCCACTGATTGCATCCACTGTCATGACCGAGGTGATCCGCGCAGTGAAGACCGAGACGATAAACAGCGAAGATACAACCAGCACTACACCCAGAATTCGACCAAATGGCGTGCGCGGCATTCGTTCCTCAAACCCGCCATTGACCACCAGATTCAAGGCCCACCAGAATGAGGGGAACCAGGCCTCGTCTAGCTTGCGGTCGAAATAGGGCTGCGAGCGGCGCTCGAACACCCACATCAGCATGCCGCCGCCAAGAAGGATGGCAAAGGCAAGCCCGATAGCAATGAACAATTCGCGCGACAGTAACGCATGTAGCAGTGACGGGCGGCGCACCGCGTCCGATGGCACCATGATCTGCAAACCAGCCTCGAAAATCGGCTGGCTGAAGTCCATCTGCGTTTCTCGCGAAGCAGTGATCGAGATATTGGCGATGGCCAGATCGGCGGATCTGTCCTGCACTGCGCCCAGCATGTCGCCAAAGGCGTCGGAACGTTGGATGGAATAGTCCCAATTCAGGGATTCAGCCAACGCCTCAAGCAGGTCCATCGAGAATCCGGTTTGGGCTCCATCTTCGACAAAAGAAAACGGAGGCCGTGTCACGGTCGAAACCGTCAGCGTCTGGGCCTGGCTTTGCTGGCCGAGAACGGCGAAAGTCAGGCAGATCAATGCGAAAAGAGCACGTGTCATCGTAAAATCACCTGTTTCGCGGCCCTCTAGCGCATATTCGAACCGGCAGACAAGGCAATCGCAGCGTAAGGCCCCATGTTTTCCGGGGGTGTCAGTTCGATACAAGGTGGAAAAAGCCCGCGGTTTCTGGCCTGTTGGGGTTGGCAATCGGGCCAATTCGTTGAATCTGTGCGCGAACCTGAAAGAAATTTTATGGAAAGGGCCCACCATGACAGATCCGATTGCGTTGACGGCCGACCTGATCCGTTGCCCATCGGTCACACCTGAAGAAGGCGGTGCCCTTGTCCTGCTGCAGGATGTCCTGTCGCAGGCGGGGTTTGATTGTACCCGTGTTGATCGCGCCGGCATCAGCAATCTGTTTGCGCGATGGGGTGCAAAAGGTCACGCCCGAAGCTTTGGTTTCAACGGTCACACCGATGTTGTTCCGGTGGGCGACGAGGCCGCTTGGACCACACCGCCTTTCGGAGCAGAAATCCGGGAAGGGTTCATGTATGGACGCGGGGCCACTGACATGAAATCGGGTGTGGCGGCCTTTGCAGCGGCGGCAGTGGATTTTGTACGCGACACGCCGCCCGACGGGGCGATCATCCTGACGATCACGGGTGACGAAGAGGCTGATGCGCTGCATGGCACCACCGCCCTGCTTGACCATATGGATCAATGCGGCGAGCGGATGAGCGTCTGCCTGGTCGGTGAACCCACCTGCCCGAACAGGATGGGTGAAATGATGAAGATTGGCCGTCGCGGCTCGATGACCGCCTGGTTTACCGTAACAGGTGTGCAGGGCCATTCGGCCTATCCGCACCGGGCAAAGAACCCACTGCCCGCCATGGCCCGGCTGATGGACAGGCTGGCCAGTCACGAGTTGGACCGGGGATCTGATCATTTTGACGCCTCGACGCTGGCGGTTGTGGCGATCGACACGGGTAATTCCGCCACAAATGTCATCCCGGCACAGTGCAGCGGGGCGGTGAACATCCGGTTCAACGACCTGCATTCCGGCGCCAGCCTCAGCGATTGGCTGCAAGCGCAGGCGCGCGATGTAGCCGCCGCGTTTGGCGTTGATGTTGATGTGCGGATCAAGATATCGGGCGAAAGCTTTCTGACCCCTCCTGGCCCTCTGTCGGAATTGGTGGCCAAAGCGGTTGCGGCTGAAACCGGGGTCACGCCCGAGATGTCAACAACCGGGGGTACTTCGGACGCGCGTTTCGTCAAGGATCATTGTCCGGTTGTCGAATTTGGTTTGGTCGGCAAAACCATGCATCAGGTGGATGAATGCGTTGAGGTGGCGCAGATTGAACAGCTCAAGGCGGTCTATACCCGTATCCTGACCGACTATTTTTCCTGATTCATGCAGCGCACCCTGGTGATCATGGCGAAAGAACCGCGCCCGGGCCGTGTCAAAACCCGGTTGGGGCGCGATATCGGTATGGTCGGTGCGGCGTGGTGGTTTCGGCATCAGACCCGCTCTTTGATCCGGCGCCTGCGCGATCCGCGCTGGCAGATCGTGCTGGCGGTCTCGCCGGACCGCGAAGGGCTGACCAGCCGCATCTGGCCCGCTGATCTGCCACGTGCGCCACAGGGGCGTGGGGATCTAGGCGATCGTATGGGGCGGATGCTGCGGGAAATGCCAACAGGGCCAGTCTGTCTGATCGGTGCGGATATCCCAGGGGTTACACGGGGGCATATCGCGCGCGCGTTCCGGGCATTGGGGCGCAACCAGATGGTGTTTGGTCCGGCCCCGGATGGCGGATATTGGCTGGTCGGGGCGCAACGCATTGGTGCCCTGCCACAGAGCCTGTTTCAAAACGTGCGCTGGTCGACGGAACATGCGCTGGCCGACACGCTGGCCTCGATCCCCGGATGCCGGGTGGAGATGCTGGATCAGCTGCGCGATGTCGACACGGTTGCTGATCTGCAAGCCTGACCCTTTTTGGTCATGACGCCGCCGCATCTCCGTGATAGGCCGAAATCATGACTCGCATCCCTACCAAGCAAGAGGTCCTCGATTGGATCTCAGCGAACCCCACCCTGACCTCGAAACGCGACATTGCTAAAGCCTTTGGCATCAAGGGCGCGGATCGGATCGACCTGAAACGGATCCTCAAGGAACTTGAGGCCGAAGGGCATCTTGAAAAGCGCAATCGCAGCTATCGTGACCCGGATCGTTTGCCGCCTGTCAGCGTGTTGCAGGTGAAGGCGCCGAATGCCGATGGTGATCTGTTCGCGCGCCCGCTGGAATGGCATGGCGAAGGGGTCGAGCCGGTTGTTCTGATGATCACTCGCGCCAGTGACCCGGCGCTGGGTGAAGGCGACCGCATTCTGGCCCGTCTGACCGTGGTGCATGAGGAAGACCATAATTACGAGGCCCGCCTGATCCGCCGGATCGGAACCAACCCGCGCAAGATCGTCGGTATCTTCCGCAAAGGGACCGAGGGCGGACGGATCATGCCCATCGACAAGGCCGGGCAGAACGAGTGGTTGGTCAATGAAGGTGCCGTACTGGGTGCAAAAGACGGTGAGCTGGTCGAGGCAGAACAGGCCGGACCCAAGACCCGCATGGGCCTGCCACGTGCCCGCATTGTCGAACGGCTGGGCGACCCGTCGGCCCCCAAGGCCGTGTCGCTGATCGCCATTCATCAGCATGGCATTCCCGATGACTTTCCCGACACAGTGATTGCAGAGGCCGACAAGGCCAAACCCGTTGGCCTGAAAGGGCGCGAAGACCTGCGCGATATGCCGCTGCTGACCATCGACCCCTCAGACGCGCGGGATCATGATGACGCCTGTTTCGCCCATGCTGACGATGATCCTAAGAACCCCGGGGGGCATGTTATTTGGGTCGCCATTGCTGACGTCGCCGCCTATGTGCAGCCCGGTACGGCGCTGGACCGCGAGGCGCGCAAGCGGGGCAACTCCAGCTATTTCCCCGACCGCGTGGTGCCGATGCTGCCGGATCGGCTGTCCGGTGATTTGTGTTCGTTGCACGAAGGCGTCCCGCGCGCGTGTATCGCCGTGCGGATGCAGATCGACGCCGAGGGCAACAAGATCGGCCACCGGTTCGTGCGGGGGCTTATGCGCTCCGCCGCCTCGCTGCATTATGCCAAGGTGCAGGAGGCCATCGATGGTGCCCCCAATGACCGCACCGGGCCTCTGTTAGAGACCGTATTGAAGCCGCTCTATGCTGCTTATGCTGCACTGAAAAAGGCGCGGGGTGTGCGGCAACCGCTGGAACTGGACCTGCCGGAACGCAAGATTATCCTGAGCGATTCGGGCGACGTTCAAAGCGTGGCTTTCCGCGACCGTCTGGACGCGCATAAGCTGATCGAAGAGTTCATGATCCTCGCCAATGTCGCTGCGGCTGAAACCCTGATCGCCAAGCGCCGCCCGCTGCTGTTCCGTGTCCACGAAGAACCAGCACCCGAGAAGCTGGAAAGCCTGCGGGAAACGGCTCAGGCGGCGGGGTTGAATTTGGCCAAGGGGCAGGTGTTGCAGACCCGCCACCTGAACGCACTGCTGAATGCGGCTGCGGGCACCGAGGATGCAGAGTTGATCAATCTGACCACCCTGCGGTCGATGGCGCAGGCCTATTACAACGCTGAAAATTTCGGCCATTTCGGGCTGGCGCTGCGGAATTACGCGCATTTCACCTCGCCCATCCGGCGCTATGCCGACCTGATCGTGCACCGCGCGCTGATCTCGGCCCATGGCTGGGGTACCGATGGGCTGACCGAGGATGAGATCGCCCGGCTGGACGAAACTGCCACTCATATCTCGGATACCGAACGCCGCTCGATGATGGCGGAACGAGATACGACCGACCGGTATCTGGCGGCTTATCTGAGCGAGCGCGTTGGGACTGAGTTCTCGGGTCGGATCAGTGGTATCGCCCGGTTTGGGGCTTTCGTGAAAATGGACGAGACCGGCGCGGACGGTCTGGTACCGGTGCGATCCTTGGGGCGCGAGTTCTTCCATTTCGACCGCGAGGCCGGAACCCTGATGGGGTCGGACACCGGGCTGATCATAGCCATCGGCCAACGCGTCACCGTGCGTCTGACCGAGGCGACACCTGTGACGGGCGGGCTGGAGTTGGAGCTGTTGTCGATCGACGATCAGGCCCTGCCGACGGGGCGCGGAGGAGCATCCAAGCGCCCAACGCGACGCAAGGCGGTCAGCACCAAGCGCAAGAAGGACAAGATCAAACGCAAGGTGGAACGCAAACGCCGTCAGAAGTGATTTCGCATCTCGGGAACAAGGCGAATGTAAGTTAGCCTTTTCCGGGAAGGTGATAGGTCAACGCGCGGGCGATCAGCCAGCCATGGCGGGTGGCGTCGATCTGACCCGGGTCATCAAACAGAACAGCGCGGTTGCCGTCTATCCGATCTTCGCCCGGAAAGGCCGAGGTGAAATCGCCCATCAACCGGCTTTGACAATGCACGAACAGGGCAAAGCGGGCTGCTTTGTGCCCGCCCAATCGGATCGTGGATCCCTTGGGCGCCAGATAGGCGGGCTGCCCCCAGCGCAATGCCTCTTGCAACGGCTGCGCGCGGGGCAACGAAGTGGCGGTTTCCAGGATCAACTGACGCAGTGCAAGCGCCCCGACACGTGTGCCTTCGGGCAGGGCTTGATAGGCCGCTGCCACTGCGGGATCGTCAAATTGTGTCATGACAGCGGTATCGCCTGCTCCATCCGGTCTATGTAGTCGCTCAACAGCTTATCCTGTTTGATCCGCTGGGTCAGCGGTGTATTGGCCGGCGTCGCGCGCATCGCGGCAAGCATCGGGGCCACGCTCATATCCACTGAGGTCGGGGTTTCTCCCATCAGATAAGTCGACTGCCACAGATAGGCCGAGATCGCCTCAAGATCGCGTTCCAGCCTATCCTGACGTTCCGCATCTGAGAATCGAGAGACGCCCTGAAACCCCAATCCTTTAACAACGTTCTTGCGGATAGAATTGGCAACTGGTTTGCGGATCAGGGCGGGGATGCCAGTGAAAAAGGTCTTATACAGAATCGGCCAGACTTCGTCATTGGCCCAACGGTCCTGAACGATCTGAAAATACAAATGTTCCTCAGCCAGGCGGATCAGAGCACGAGATTGGGCTTTTTGCAGATCGCCCAGCCCGTGATCAAAATCGGTGCCTTGTGTCTCAAGCCAGTCGCGGATCAGGTCGCTGTCGGGGATCAGACGCTGGGGCGTGCGCAGAACCGGCAGCTTTTGATGCGGCATCTTGCGCGGGTCAAGAAGGTCAGATCGCTGCCAGCGTTGGCCCGATGTTTGCAGCATTAGTGCGGTTTTCACGCAAAACGGGCTGGCGCTGAACAGGCCAAAGGCAGAGGGGTAGGTCAAAAGGGTCAGCATCTTGGGCTCCATCATGGGGATATGTGATGGGTACGCCGGCCTAATGACAGTTTTTGTCATTAGAGATAAAGTAACCTGCATTATGACCCGCACCGCCCGTTTGTTCCAATTAATGCAATCCTTGCGCTCTGGCCCGTCGCCAAGAACGTCGATTGAGCTGGCTCAGGATCTGGGCGTTTCGCCGCGCACGATTCACAGAGACATCGATTCATTGCGTAGCCTCGGCGCCGTGATCGACGGAGAGGCGGGGTTCGGGTTCACCCTGATCGAGGACGCCACCCTGCCACCGCTTGGCTTCACCGATGATGAGCTTGAGGCCCTGGTGCTTGGCCTGCGCGAGGTACAATCCATTGGTGATCCCGGCCTCTCAGAGGCTGCCAGCGAAGTCCTACGCAAGCTGCAGGGTCGTTTGCCACCGCGCCAGTCTCAGCGCCTCAGCCATGCGGTGCTGACCGCCACACGGTTTGACCGGCCGGCGAAACCAACGGTGGATGTCGCTGAACTGCGGCGGGCCACCTGGGACGAACAGACGATCGAATTTTCCTATTGGGATGCCAAAGGCGATGAGACCCATCGCCGCGTAAATCCGTTGAGCATCGTTTACATGGACCGCGCCAGCGTGCTGATCAGCTGGTGTCTGTTGCGGCAGGATTTCCGCGTGTTTCGGTTGGATCGCATGCAAGAGATGCAGATTACCGGGGCCTCGTTCCGGCCCAATCGGGTCCCCCTGCTGCGCGAAGCTCTGAACCGGCTGCGGTCCGAGCGAGAGGCGAGAGACCGCGACTCGGAAAGCTGAGCGCTTTGAGATTTGCCATTTTTGCGCTATCCTGTGGTTGAGCAGTTATCAGGAAATTCGGAATGCGTAGATGCGTAAGCGGCGTTATGACCGCAGCATTATGGGCATCCATCGTACAGGCGGAGTCCATCAAAAGCCCGGAAGGGCCACAGCCGATACAATTGGCGTCGGCTGATCTTACAGTCTCAATCCGACCGGTCGTCCGACCATCGGAGGAAATGTATCGCGTGTCAGAGGAAAGAAGCGCCCGGTTTCAGGCGTGGCTTGGTGATTTTCGGGCGAGGGCACAGGCGCAGGGCATCCTGCCCGGGACTTTGGACCGCGCGCTTGCGGGGCTGGCCTATGACAAGGACATCATCAAGCGCGATCGTAATCAGGCTGAGTTTACCAAGCCCATCTGGGACTATCTGGATGCGGCCGTTTCTGATCGGCGCGTCGCGGACGGTCGCGCGGGGTTGGAACGCCATGCCGCGGTGCTGACCCGGATTGAGGCGCAGTATGGCGTCGAAAAAGAGGTCGTGGCCGCGATTTGGGGGCTTGAGACATCTTTCGGCACATTTCGGGGGTCGGATCAGACGATCCGTTCGCTTGCGACGCTGGCCTTTGATGCCCGACGGGCTGAGTTCTTTGAAACGCAACTGATTGCCGCCTTGCGGATCATTCAGGTAGGCGATGTCAGCCCCGCAACGATGATCGGAAGCTGGGCCGGAGCAATGGGGCATACGCAGTTCATACCGACCGCGTTTTTGGATCACGCCGTGGATTTCGACGGTGATGGGCGGCGGGATATATGGGCGGATGACCCGACCGACGCGCTGGCCTCGACAGCGGCCTATCTGGCGCGTCATGGGTGGACCAAGGGACAGCCATGGGGTGTTGAAGTGCGCCTGCCCGCCGGGTTCGATTTTGCGGCCGCGAGACGCGATTACACGCTGCTGCCGTCAGACTGGGCGGCGCTGGGCGTGGTTGCGTGGGATGGACAGCCGCTTGCGGATCATGGTCAGGCAGCGATCTTGTTGCCAGCGGGTGGTGAAGGCGTTGCATTGATGGTCTTCGAAAATTTCCGCGTGATCGAGCAATACAACGGTGCAGATGCCTATGTGATCGGCATTGGACATTTGTCCGACCGTCTGGCGGGCCGCGCGGCGTTTCAGGCCGAGTGGCCTCGGGGTGATCGGGCGTTGAGCTTTGCTGAGAAGAAGGAATTGCAGCTCCGGCTGACCGAAGCCGGGTTCGATACGCAGGGGATCGACGGGCGCACCGGCCCGAACACCACCGAGGCGGTTCGGGCCTATCAACTGGCACAGGGGCTTTTGCCGGACGGCTATGCGTCCGCGCCGCTGTTAGAGCGGTTGAGGTAGGGGAGGGGGCTCTGCCCCCGTCGCCTGACGGCGCCTCCCCCGAGGTATTTTCAGCCAGATGAAGCTGCGCGGGTCAGGAGGCCGCTTTCATCAGGCCCTGTGCGATGATCTCGGCCTGTGCCTCGTCCAGAGATTTGTGGATGCGTACGAGCATCTCATCAATTTCCGCGGGTGTCAGAACCAGCGGAGGAGAGATGATCATCCGATCGCCCACATGGCGCATGATCAGGTTATTCGCAAAGCAGCGGTCGCGGCAGATATAGCCGACTGTACCCGGATCGGAGGCGAATTTGGCGCGGCTGGCCTTGTCCGGGGTCAACGCAATCGAGGCCATCATGCCGACGATCTTGGCCTCGCCCACAAGCGGGTGATCGGCCAGCGCCTCCCATTTTTCCTTCAGATACGGCGCGGCCACATCGCGGACATGCTCGACGATCTTTTCTTCTTCGAGGATGCGCAGGTTTTCCAGTGCCACGGCGGCGGCGACCGGATGGCCGGAATAGGTGTAGCCGTGATTGAACTCGGTGCCACCAATGACCTCGGCGATTTCATCGCTTACGATGGATCCGCCAATCGGCGCATAGCCCGAGCTGAGGCCTTTGGCGATGGTCATGATATCGGGGCGAATGCCGACGGTTTGTGACCCGAACCAATTGCCGGTGCGGCCAAAGCCGCAGATGACCTCATCCGCGATCAACAGGATATCGTATTTGTCACAGATGCGCTGAATTTCAGGCCAGTAGGTATCCGGTGCAACGATCACGCCACCTGCGCCCTGAACGGGTTCGGCGATAAAGGCCGCGACGCGGTTTTCGCCCAGCTCCTCGATTGCTTCTTCCAGCTCACGCGCGCGGGCCAGGCCGAATTCTTCGGGTGACATGCTGCCACCTTCGGCCCACCAGTTTGGCTGGTTGATATGGTGGATATTCGGGATCGGGATTCCACCCTGCGCGTGCATCCCTGCCATGCCGCCCAACGACGCCGAGCCGACCGAAGAGCCATGATAGGCGTTATGGCGGCTGATGATGATGTTCTTGTCGGGCTGGCCTTTTTCGGCCCAATAGGTCCGAACCAGACGGATGTTTGTGTCATTCGCCTCAGACCCGCCGGCTGCAAAGAACACATGGTTCAGATCGCCCGGCGCAAGTTCCGCGATCTTCGCGGCCAGCGCGATGGCAGGGACGTGGGTCGTTTTGAAAAAGGTATTGTAATACGGCAGTTCGCGCATCTGGCGGGCTGCGACCTCGGCCAGTTCATCGCGACCATAGCCGATATTGACACACCACAGGCCCGCCATTGCATCGAGTATTTCTTCACCCTCGCTGTCCGTAAGGTAGACGCCCTTCGCACGGGTGATCACGCGCGCGCCTTCTTTCCCTAGGGCGCCATTGGCCGAAAAAGGGTGCATGTGGTGGGCGGCGTCCAAGGCCTGCAGCTGGGCCGTGGGCAAATGGTTTGTGATGGTCGACATCGGAAAATCTCCTGCAAGAGCGATTGGCAGCTACAATATGATCAAATTTTTTCCTGTCAATCGAATCGGACAGATCTAAGCGTTGACTAAGGCGTCTGCCATCAGCTCCATGCCCTGTTCGATATCTTGTGCGGTTGCTTTTGCTGCCATATCCGCGTCCTGATTGCGCAACGCCGAAATGATATCCTTGTGGCGGTCCGGCAGGCTCTGAGTGCCGAATCTACCACATACAACGCGCAAAGACGGCCCGAATCTAAGCCACAGGCGCTCGGCCAGATCATTGAGAATCGGGGCGTTTGCATGGCCGTAAAGCGTTTCGTGAAACCGGTGGTTGAGGCGCAGATAGCCGCTGACGTCTCCATCGCTGATAGTGCGATCCAGACGTTGGTCGATCTGCTCAAGATGATCAATGTCCTGAGGTGTCACATTCGCAGTTGCACGCCTCGAAAGCTCTGATTCTATTTTGATTCTTGAATAAATCATCTGTTCGACGTCGCCGTCGGTCAGAAGAGGAACACTCACTCGGCGGTTGCCCTGAAACACCAGAGCACCATCGGATATCAGGCGCCTGATCGCCTCCCGCACAGGGGTCATTCCAACACCCAGCGAATCAGTGAGACCCTGGATCGTGACGGGTTGCCCCGGCACCAATTCACCGTACATGATTTGTGATCTGAGGGTATTATAGACCTGTTCATGCGCAGGTCGTTTTTCACGCGCACCGTCAGTGCTGGATGCCTTATTTTTGATCAAATCCAAGTGGTTTGCCCTGTTTCCCGCTATGTTGACTTGTCAGGTTTCTGACCTCGTGAAACCATACGACGGATCGTGCGAAAACGCAAAACTTGATCAAATCCAAAAAAACGGGAAAATAGCGCGTACACTTGCAGGGAGAATAATATGACAATCAAAACGCTGACCATGACAGCGGTCATCGCATTGGGGACTTCGGCGGCCTTCGCTGAAGAGGTGCGTGTTTACAACTGGTCCGACTATATCGACGAAGAGCTTCTGACAAAGTTCGAGGAAGATACCGGTCTGACTCTGATTTATGATGTTTTTGACAGCAACGAGGTATTGGAGACCAAGATGCTGGCCGGTGGATCAGGCTATGACGTGGTGGTGCCTTCGGGTACTTTCCTTCAGCGTCAGATCCAGGCTGGAGCCTTTCAGGCGCTTGACGCTGCACAGCTGTCGAATTCAGGCAATCTGTGGGATGTGATTCAGGAACGTACTGCCGGGTATGATCCGGACAACGCCTATTCTATCAACTACATGTGGGGCACAACCGGGCTTGGTGTAAATGTTGGAAAAGTGCAAGAAGCGTTGGGCGAGGATGTTGCGCTGAACAGCATGGATCTGGTTCTGAAACCCGAGAATATGGAGAAACTTGCATCCTGCGGCGTACATTTCCTGGATGCTCCGGCAGAAATCATTCCGATGGTTCTGCAATATTTGGGTGAAGACCCGGACAGCCATGACAAAGATGTTATTGGCAAGGCCGAGGCGGTTTTGACCAGCGTTCGACCGCACATTCAGAAGTTCCACAGCTCGGAATATATCAACGCATTGGCCAATGGCGACATCTGTGTCGCCGTGGGGTGGTCGGGTGATATCCTGCAGGCCCGCGATCGTGCGGCCGAAGCCGATAATGGTGTTGAAATTGAGTATCATCCCTTTGCTGAAGGGTCGTTGATGTGGTTCGACCAGATGGCGATTCCGGCTGATGCTCCGAACCCGGAGGGTGCGCATAAATTCCTGAATTTCATTCTGGATGCCAACAATATGGCTGCGGCCTCGAACTATGTTTACTACGCCAATGGCAACAAGGCTTCGCAAGAATTTCTTGAGGAAGACGTGATCGGTGATCCGGCCATCTATCCGGATGATGCGACCATGCAAAACCTCTATATCACGACGCCTTACCCGTCGAAGATACAGCGGGTCGTGACCCGTTTGTGGACCAAGATCAAATCGGGCACCTGATCCGGCTTGTTTCAGCAGGGCGGACCAACCGCCCTGCCATTCTTTTCAGATTGCCGAACGGGGGCCGTTTTGAATTCTACTGTTTTTGTGCCGTGGGAAGACCCACAGGCGAAACCTCTGATCCAGTTCCAGAATGTCACCAAACGGTTTGGTGAGTTCACGGCCATCGACAATCTGTCCTTGGATATATTTGAGAAAGAATTCTTTGCTCTGCTAGGGCCCTCGGGCTGCGGCAAGACCACGATGATGCGAATGTTGGCCGGGTTTGAAAAACCGACCGAAGGGCATATTTTGCTGGGCGGGCAGGATATAGATCCCATTCCGCCGAACAAACGGGCTGTGAACATGATGTTCCAATCCTACGCCCTGTTTCCGCATCTATCTATCTGGGAAAACATCGCCTTTGGTCTGCGTCGGGACAATATGCCAAAGCATGATCTTATGGATCGTGTCGAAGAGATGTTGCGCCTGACCCGGCTTGAACAATTCGCCCGTCGCAAACCGCACCAGATCTCGGGTGGTCAGCGTCAGCGCGTGGCGCTTGCGCGATCCCTGGCCAAAGCGCCAAAGCTGCTGTTGCTGGACGAACCTTTGGGGGCGCTGGATAAGAAACTGCGACAGGATACGCAATTCGAGCTGATGGATATTCAGGAAAAGACCGGCACCACCTTTGTGATCGTGACCCATGATCAGGAAGAGGCGATGACCGTGGCCAGCCGGGTTGCGGTAATGGATCAGGGTAATCTGATACAAGTGGCGACACCCGACCGGATTTATGAGAATCCCAGTTCGGTCTATGTGGCCGATTTCATTGGCGACGTGAACATCATCCAGGGCAGGGCCACGGCAAGCGCCGATGAGACCTATCAGATTGACTGGGCTGAAGGTCAGGCACCTTTGACTGCGTCCTCGACCACAGAGTTTTCGAACGGTCAGCTCTGTCATCTGGCGATCCGCCCCGAGAAGGTGACGATCTCGGTTGATCGTCCAGCGGATGCAATCAACGCAGTGCAGGGCAAGGTGCTTGACATTGCCTATCTGGGCAATCTGTCCACTTATCACGTCGAACTGAATAACGGCACGATTATCAAGGCGCAGACGGCAAATACCCGTCGCATTTCGCGTCGTTCCTTTACATGGGAAGACCCGGTCTGGCTGTCCTGGACAGCCACCGCCGCGGTTCTGTTGGCGGATTGATGCGCCGCGCCCTTCTGATCGCCGTCCCGTATGTCTGGCTTTTGGCGCTGTTTCTGGTGCCATTTTTCATCGTTCTGAAAATCTCGCTTTCGGACACGGAGCTGGCCATCCCGCCTTACACGCCGACACTGGATCTATCTCAGGGCTGGGCCGGGCTCAGGGATTTCTTCAGCCAGCTGGATTTTGAGAATTTCGTCTGGCTAACCGAAGATGACCTGTATTGGAAAGCTTACCTGTCCAGTGTCAAAATCGCGTTGATTTCAACCATACTGACTTTGCTGGTGGGGTATCCTATCGCGTATGGCATGGCCCGCGCACCGGCTGAGTGGCGCCCGACGTTGATGATGTTGGTAATTCTGCCGTTCTGGACGTCGTTCCTGATCCGGGTCTATGCTTGGATGGGTATTCTCAGCAACGAAGGTTACCTGAACCAACTGCTGCTGTGGACGGGCATCATCTCGACCCCGCTGACCATTCTGAACACCAACACAGCTGTCTATATCGGTATCGTCTATACCTATCTGCCCTTCATGATTCTGCCGATCTATTCCGCGCTTGAACGAATGGACGAGTCGCTGATCGAGGCCGCAGAGGATTTGGGCTGTTCGCGTATTCAGGCCTTCTGGCTGATAACGATCCCCTTGTCACGCCCGGGTATCATCGCGGGTTGTTTCCTGGTGATGATTCCGGTGATCGGCGAATTTGTGATCCCATCATTGCTCGGGGGATCCGGGACATTGATGATCGGCAAAGTGTTGTGGGAGGAGTTCTTCTCGAACCGCGACTGGCCGGTGGCCGGTGCCGTGGCAGTTGTGCTGTTGCTGATCCTTGTGATTCCCATCGTGCTGTTCCAGCGCAACCAGCAGAAACAGACGGAGGCTGAGCAATGAACAGGTTAAGCTGGTTCAACGTCGTCTCGTTGACGCTTGGTTTCGCGTTTCTCTATATCCCGATGCTCATTTTGATCATCTTCTCTTTTAACGAAAGCAAACTGGTCACGGTTTGGGCTGGATTTTCGACCAAATGGTATGGTGAGTTGGTCCAGAACGAAGCGTTTCTTGATGCTGCCTGGGTCACCTTGCGGGTTGCAGTATTCTCGTCGACCCTAGCCACCATTCTGGGTACGGCGGCGGCTTATGTGCTGGTACGCGGTGGGCGGTTCTTTGGCCGGACTCTGTTTTCAGGCATGATCTATGCGCCTCTTGTGATGCCCGAAGTGATCACTGGCTTGTCGCTTTTGCTGCTGTTCATCGGAATTGGACTGGACCGGGGTATTTTGACCATCGTGCTGGCACATACGACCTTTTCAATGTGCTTCGTGTCGGTTGTTGTATCCTCACGTCTGGTCACGTTTGATCAGTCTCTGGAAGAGGCAGCGTTGGATCTTGGGTGCTCACCCGCACAAGCCTTCCGTCTTGTCACCCTGCCGATCATCGCCCCGGCGGTGATTTCAGGCTGGCTATTGGCTTTTACGCTGTCGCTGGATGATCTGGTGATCGCATCATTCACATCGGGCCCGTCAGCCACGACTCTGCCGATCAAGATTTTCTCAGCTGTGCGGCTGGGCGTCAGCCCTGAAATCAATGCGCTATCCACGATCATGATTGCGGTCGTGACGGTCGGTGTCATAGCAGCATCTTTGGTCACCAAGCGCGCGATGGTTCGGCAAAAACAGGATGAGATGGCGGCAGTGCGTGCGGAATGAAACGTCTGTTCCCTGAGTATACCTATGGATCTGGACCGCGAACAGGGTGCTGGTGGGATGAAACTATCGCAGCACCAGACTGGCCGGTGTTGCAGGATGATCTGAGCGTGGATGTCGCCATCATCGGCGGCGGGTTCACAGGTGTTACAGCCGCGCTTTTCCTGGGGCAGGCAGGCCTATCCGTCGCAGTTCTCGAGGCGGAGACGCCGGGGTGGGGTGCCTCGGGTCGCAATGGTGGGTTTTGCTGCCGAGGTGGGTCAAAGCTGAGCGATCGTGGCATGGCTCGGCGATATGGGGTCGAGGGGGCCGAAAGCTTTGCCCAGGCCGAAGTGGATGCGGTCAATCTTGTCGCCGACCTGCTTGAGGCGCATCAGATCGAAGCGGACGTTCATTCCAAGGGCGAGACCGCCCTGGCCCACACCGCCCGCGCCATGGAGAAATTGCGACGCTCGGCGGATGACGGGGGCTGCTTGCATGAGGCGGCCGACCTGCCCGGGCTCGGGTTGGGAGGGGATTTTTTCGGGGGCTATAGCGTGCCGGTCGGATTTGGTCTGAACCCCCGGAAATACCTGTTCGGCATTGCAAATGCGGCCGCTTCCGTTGGGGTCCGATTTTTTCAGAAAACCATGGCCAGAGACATCACCAAAACCAGCGCGAGCTTTGATGTTCGAACCGGGTCAGGGCGGATCAAAGCGTCGAATGTACTGATCTGCACCAACGGATATTCCAGTGAAAACATGCCTGAATGGCTGTCTGGGCGCTATATGCCAGCGCAATCAACCGTTCTGGTGACCCGCCCATTGACCGAGGCTGAGGTGTCGGCGCAGGGCTGGACCTCGGATCAGATGTCTTACGATACACGAAATCTTCTGCACTATTTTCGTCTTATGCCGGATCGACGGTTTCTGTTTGGGATGCGCGGTGGCCTGCGCTCATCACCTAAGGCCGAGGCTGCGATCCGGCAAAAGGTGCAGCGTGATTTCAAGGCCATGTTTCCGACATGGGCCGATGTGGACGTGACCAATATGTGGTCAGGGATGGTGTGCCTTACCCAGGATCTGACGCCGTTCGCAGGGCCCGTTCCGGGTCAGAATGGGATGTTTGCCGGGCTGGCCTATCATGGAAACGGTGTCGCGATGGGTACCTATTGTGGGCGGGCGCTTAGTCGCATGGTGCTTGGACAGGATGCGGAATTGCCTGAGCCAATGGCCCGACCCCCGCGGCGTTTTCCACTTGGGTCCTGGCGGCGGGCGCTGATGCCGCCAGCCTATGCGTTAATGGCACTGGCCGACCTCTGACACTCACAAAGCGGCCAGTTCCAGCTCGAGCCCTTGTTCATAATCCGGTGCCCCATGTTCTGCGCGCCATAGGCAGTAGGCCGCCATCCTCCACCCGTACCAGCGGCGCAAAGACCGGTAGCGGATTACGGTTTCCTGCCGGTCATAGGCCGAAAGAAAGGACTGTTGCTCGTCGACGGTCAAAACCGCACCTCTGTAAAGATATTGCATGGCGGGTGACAGGAACAGCGCAAGGTCCTCGCAAGGATCACCAACGGCTGGGCATTGCCAGTCAATCAGCGTCAGACCAGAGGGTGCGACGAGGATGTTTCCCGCCACCGGGTCGCCGTGAATCAGGCAAGTGTGATCCGACCGCAAAATATGATGCTGTGGTTGCATCTTTTCCAGCTGAGCCCGTCGATCCGATGTGCACATCGCCAGAATGCTTTGACCATGTTCGGCCAGATCTGCGCTACCGTTTTTACCGGTGGGTGCGTTCTCTATGTTTAGGTTGAGCGAATGCAGGCGGTGCAGCAACCGGGCCACTGGGGCCGGGTCAGACCGCCAGGGGGTGCCCTGTGCGTGGTCGTAGAACACCCAATATCCGTTGTCATCTTGTCCCGTTGCCCGCAATCGCGGCACAACCCCAGAAGAAGCCAGTGCCCGCAGACAGGCGGCTTCCAATGCGGGATCGTTGCGAAACAATGGGTTTTCCAGGTCCGAGCGGTACAGTTTCAATACTTGATCACTGTCGTCGCCCAGCACCTTCCACACCCGGTTTGTCCTGCCACCATACAGAGTTTCGAACTGTGCCCCAGCGCTGGCAAATCCGAGCCTGACAAGTTGAGCAACAAGGTCGCGCGGTGGGGACGGTATTTGAGGCAGGGAGATCACCAATCAGTCAACGAGTCGGGCATTGCCTTGGTTTCGCCTGTCGTTAACCGTAGATCAAGCTCCTGTTCGCACCGCAGTGACTATTCCTGCTGGCACCACCTCTCCGCCAGCAAGCGTCAGCAACACTGCATCAGTGCCGACCTGCGCCTCCAGAACCTGATTATAAGCTGCGGCGATGCGTTCAGACAGCAGTTCATCGCCGTCATAACTTTCCATCGTTGCAGTGTAATTTCCTGCCGGTAACGGGGCGCCATCGTCATCGGTTCCGGCCCAGACAAACTCGGATTCCGTCGTTGAAACAGCGATGCGTTCAACGACCTCGTCGGACTCGTTGCGGATCACCATATAGGCGCTGTCCGCCCCGGGGTCGGCCTGCGCATACAGCGTTTCTGGTGAACCGTCGAAATGAAAGGCCGAGGCGGTTCGCACATCCATCCCGACCCAGCTGGCAAGCTCTTCAAGGTTTACACTGCCAAGCGAATAGGCAAGCGCTGAGAGCAGATCGTTGGTTTGAACCTGCTGCTCGACCATCGAGAACTGAGCCAGTTGCGAGGCGTATTCTGATGAATCCAGCGGCTCCAGCGGGTCTTGGTTGCGGGCCTGGGCGGTCAGCATCAGAAGGAAGGTTTCAAAATCCGAGGCCAGACCGGACGTTCCAGATTGCGCCGAAGATTGGGTCTGTGTGGCGTTAGCGCCTGTATTCTGTGCGGGTGTGATCATGCTCAAAGCCTCATATCAACGCGGCCACTATGGCCGATCCGGGTTAAGACCGGCTCGCTGGCCTGATCCATTTCGGTCTGGGTTGTATTCAGACCGGAATCTGCGTGTCTATCCGCGCTTTCGGACTGGCCGTCTGACGAACCACCCAGATTGAAAGACAGATCGCCAAGCCCGAGGTTTTTGAACTCAGCCTCAAGAACCGAAAGATGTCGCCTCATCATTTCCAGAGTTTCCGGCCGCTCGGCTGCGATCGTCATTTGCAACCCGTCATCCCGGCCATTCATGACGATTGAGATCTTGCCCAGCTCTTCCGGATTCAAGGTCAGTTCAATCGTGCCGGATTGTGGTCTTGCATGTATCGCAGCGGCCATTTGCCCCGCGATTGCCCGCGCCGTTTCTGCCCGTGCTGAGGTTAAAAAGTGCTGATGGCTTGCTGACGTATCTCGTGCCGTTGAAAATGGCTGGCTTTCGCGCGCGGGCAGAATCCCCTCGGCATCCGGGTCTGATACCAAATCAACGTCCTGCACCTTGGCAGACGCCATCAGTTGTATTTGAACAAATGTCGGAACGGATTGTGTTGTCGGCGGTGAACCGGTGGCTTTGGGAGCCTGAGCCGCATCGGGTGTATCTCGCGAAACCAGCTTTGGTTCTGGCACTTCGGGTTTTCCGGGCGCAGAATCCGAGGGTATCGACGCCTTGGTCCGATAGCCCTTTGCAATAGTGGTTTGCGGCAGATTGTGTTCCGGTTTTTGCTGTGCGGTTTTCGCCTGCAACAAAGCCGGAACCTCAGATCGGGCGCGCTGCGCCGCGTTTCCAGGCGCATCACCCCTAGGATCGGGGGCCGCATTGTTTGGCGCTGCGAATATTACGGCCTTGTCAGGTTCGGGCAGCGATGTCGGCGTTTCCTCAGGTGCCATCTCTTCGTCCTGCGCCGACGCGCGGGCGGGCGGGTCAGTTTCAGGTTTTCCCGACAGGCTGGTCGCAAGATCAACAGAGTCTTCTTCGACCACATCCTCTTCAACCTGCACCTCGGCATTAATGGTCAGTTCGGGCACGTCCTCATTCAAGCTGTCACCTTCGGAACGCTGCAATTCCTGCTCCATTACCTCAGCAAAGGTGTCAGCCCCTTCCGAGATTGGGTGTCCCTTGGCGGCAGTTTCAGATTTTGCGGCGCTGGCGGTCGAGGATGTGGACAATATAAGAGGGTTGGGCATTTTGCTCCGGCTCCGGTTTGCGTAACCAGGAATTTGCCCGCAGGAAGTTACGTTTATTTTAACCGCTTTCATATTTGATCCAGAAAGTTCGATGCAATTTTCGGAGAAAGCGATGAAGCTATCTGGTATTCCAGCGGCGCCGCAGCCCTTGTCTGTTGAGCAAAAGCTGAAAGATGCTGCGGTAGAGCTTGAGGCGGCGTTCCTGTCTGAAATGCTTAAGTCCGCAGGTCTGGGCGAATCCCGAGATTCGTTCGGCGGCGGTGCGGGTGAAGACCAGTTTTCATCGTTTCTTGTTCAGCAGCAGGCACTGCAGCTTGCCAGGTCCGGCGGTGTTGGCCTGTCCGAAATCCTGTTTCAGTCCATGAAGGAGAATACCAATGCCTAACAAGTCTGAACATGACCTGATCAAATCTCTTGAAGAAGTTCTGGACCTTGAACGCAACGCCTTGGTGACCGGGGATCTGGATCGGTTGAATCACATGGTCCCGGAAAAGGAAAAGCTGATCGGTGCGATCAATGATCTTGAGGTGATTGATAGTGATGAACTGATCGGGGTTCAAAAGAAAGTCGACCGGAATCAGGCTCTGCTGAACAGTGCGGCCGAAGGGATTCGGGCGGTTGCCGGGCGCATGGCTGAACTGCGCCGAGTGCGTCAGGAATTCAGTACTTATGGAGCGGATGGGCAACGCAGCGATTTTACCGTTCGCAGTCACGCAAAGCTGGAAAAGCGGGCCTAGCGCGAGGATTGAATCAAATCCGAGCTTTCTGATTTTCGAGTCTTAGCACTCCGTTAGGAGATCGGCGTCAAAGGTGATCCTGCATCTGGAAACTCAGATGGCGCGAACAGCCCGACGGCGGGTCGCAGTGATCAGAAAGACGTCAAAGCCCGTACATGTTGCGGGGTAAGCAAGGGCGCAAAAGGCCCGAACGGAAAAGGAAGAAAGCTATGTCCAGCATTCTGACAAACAACGGCGCAATGGTTGCGCTGCAAACCCTGAAATCGGTCAACAAGAACCTGGCGCAGACCCAGAACGCGATTTCAACTGGTAAGGACGTCGCCACAGCCAAGGACAATTCAGCCGTCTGGGCGATTTCCAAAGTCATGGAGTCGGACGTTAAGGGGTTCAACGCCATCAAAGACAGTTTGGCACTGGGTGAATCGACCGTTGCGGTGGCCCGGAATGCGTCCGAGACAGTCACTGACCTGCTGTCCCAGATGAAAGAGAAGATCGTTGCGGCACAGGAAGACAACGTTGACCGCGGCAAAATCAATGACGACGTGACTGCTCTTAAAGATCAGATCGCATCGGTGGTTGGAGCGGCGCAGTTTAACGGGCTCAACCTGGTTGACGGTTCGGCGGGTACAGCCTCGATCCTGTCGTCTCTGGATCGTGACTCCAGTGGCAACGTAACCGCATCTTCGATTTCGGTGGCCTCGCAGAACCTGTCCACAGGTGGGTATGCCAGCAAAGGTGTTCTGGCCGGCTCGGACAACGTCACAACCGACAATGACGCCGCGGGCTTCACGATGGACAAAGCTGGTGGAACCGGCGACATCGTGGTGGACAGTTCAACGGACAACTTTGCTGCTGGTGACAAGATCTCGATCACTATTGGTGACAAGGTTGCGTCCTACACGGTGCAAGCTGCTGATCTGGACCCATCTGGAACATATGACGCCGCTTATACGGATGCCATTGTTGCCGTTGGCCTGAAAAATCAGATCGATTCCTTGGGGATCACGGGTGTCGCAATCGACTATGACTCGGCCAACCCGGGCACTTTGACATTTGTAACCGGTGCTGCGACGGCTGGCGCCGACGCTGATCGGGACGTTACTGTCTCGGCGCAGTTCACCAATGCCAATGCAGGTGGCCTGGGGGCGTTGGCTTCGATTGATGTTTCGACAGATGCTGGTGCTCAGGCGGCGCTGGGCACTATCGAAACCTTGATCGACACGTCCATTGATGCATCTGCGGCGTTTGGTTCGTCTCAGGGCCGGATCGAAACGCAGAAAGAATTCATCTCGAATCTTTCTGACTCGTTCAAGTCCGGTATCGGAGCGCTGGTTGACGCCGATATGGAAGAAACTTCGGCCCGTCTGCAGGCCCTGCAGGTACAGCAGCAACTGGCAACGCAGTCGTTGTCGATTGCCAACCAGGCGCCGCAGTCGATCCTGTCTCTGTTCCGCTAAGTTCAGGACCCTGGCCGGGGCGTGGAGACGCGCCCCGGCTTTGACCGCCGTAAGACGGCCTTTTGGAAGGATTTCAAGTGACACCGCAAACTCTTGCACAACGCGTCTATGCGCAGACCGCTGCTCCGACGCGCACACCGCGTGATACGGAATATGAGGCGATTTCCAAGATCACGCATCGGTTGAAGGCTGCGGCCGCGCGGCACAAAACCGACTTTGGAGCGTTTGTTCAGGCTTTGCATGAAAACCGGAGGCTTTGGTCTGTGTTGGCAAACGGGGTCGCCGATTCCGATAACGCCTTGCCGAATGACCTTCGCGCCCGGATTTTCTATCTAGCTGAGTTCACCGAACAGCACAGCAGCCAGATACTCAGCAATAAGGCTTCGGTAGAGCCTCTTCTGGAAATAAACATGGCCGTTCTTAAAGGTCTTCGGCAAATGGGTGCGAATTGATGGCGGGTTTGGTATTGAAGCTAGCACCAAAAGAACGCGTGCTGATTAATGGTGTAGTTGTGGAAAACGGCGATCGTAGAAGTCGGTTTTCAATCATGACACCACAGGCAAATGTCCTGCGTTTGCGCGATGCGATACATCCTGATGAGGTGAACACACCCGTTCGCAGAGTGTGCTATGCGACGCAACTGGTTCTGTCTGGAGACATGGAAGCTGAAAGCGCCCGCCAACAACTGCTGCGTCGGGTGGAAGAGTTGAGCCAAGTGTTTACGGATGCGGACAGCCGCAGAGTTTTGGCCGAGGCAACCGAAGCCTTGTTGGCCGAGCAGTATTACAAATGCCTTAAATCCCTGCGTGCTCTGCTACCGCGAGAAGAGCGCCTCATGGCCTACCAGCAATGACCTTTCAGCCGGTCATACCCTCAGGTGGCATTGTTGGCTGGCGGTTCCTTCAACGCACCTACGAAGGCCAGTTGAACAGCTTTTCCTCTTCGTCGGTCAATGAGCGTGAGGCGACGTATTTCCGGGAAAACATCGGCAAGGTTCAGACGGCTGAAGATCTGGTTTCTGACCGCCGGCTGCTACAGGTTGCCTTGGGCGCATTTGGTCTGGAGAGCGACATCGACAACCGCTATTTCATCCAGAAAATCCTGTCAGATGGAACGAGCGCAGATGATGCATTGTCCAATCGCCTATCTGATAAAAGATACCGTGAATTCTCTGAGGCATTTGGACTGGGCCCTGGCGAAATTCGAAGAACCATTCTTTCGACATTTATGGAGGATATTGCCCGGGACAACGTGACCTCACGCTTTGAGGTCGCCGTGGGTGAACAGGACGAGTCAATGCGCATATCCCTGTATGCACAACATGCGCTGGCTGAGTTGGCATCGCAAGACAGCAGTGGTGACACGAAATGGTTCGACTTGATGGGCCTTCCGCCGTTGCGAAAGATGATGGAGACGGCGCTTGGGCTGCCCTCAAGCTTTGGTCAGTTGGACATCGACAAGCAGCTTGAGGTGTTCAAGGATAGGTTGTCGAACCTGACTGGATCTGACGATTTAGCGCAGTTCGCGGATGAAGAGGCGATCGGGGATTTGACCGACAGATACCTTGCGCGCAGTCAGATCACGCAGCTTCAAAGCACAATTTCCCCGGCCCAAACCGCGTTGCTTCTGCTGGGCGGATAATGCTGTCCCTATCGCAAGATGCGTGAGTATCAAACGCAACTTCGCGCGACTATCCGTTCAGAATCGCGTCCGCCGAGGTTTTGAGCGCGTATGAGCACACGGGTTGTGACACGTTGTGCAGCTTGAGCTCTCCAAGTGGCAAAGCGTCTGTACAGGCCGGCACGATGTCTTTGGTCACAACAATCCTGTGATTTACGATCTTGCTGTATTCCCCAAGTCGGGCGGCGACGTTCGCAGCTTGTCCGATCACGGTGAAGTCCAACCGTTCGCGCGACCCGATATTGCCGTAGGTTACGCGCCCATAGGCGACGCCAATCGAACAATCGCAATGCATGTCGGACCCAGACTTGCGCAGCTCTCCTAACCTTTCAACGATTCCAACTGCTGATCGCTGCGCGTTTTCGCGGGCTAAAGCAGAATCTTCGCCTGCCGGGAATACAGCAAGAACAGCGTCCCCGATGAATTTCAGAACTTCACCACCGTTTTCGTCGACGATGTCCGAGACCGTTTCAAAGAAGTCATTCAGCAGATTGATATAGGCGGCGCGGCCCAGCTTTTCTTCCAACAGGGTAGAATTGCGCAAGTCGCAGAACATGATGGCTGCATCAATCTCATCCCCGTCGCCACGACGGATTTCTCCGCCCAGGACACGCGCTCCGGTCCGCTTTCCGACATAGGTTTCCAGCAATACCTGGGCGTTTTCGCGCTGCATGAAGACTTCGTAGAACCGGGCAATCACCGAGGAGCATTCGAACACCAGCCCAAGATTGGCCGTTGTGAACCCGTCGGGGTGATCGCAAGTCAGCGTCAAGACATTGGTGCGCCCGTCTGAAAATGGCAGGGGCATCGCGACATAGTCAGTCGCCCCTTTGGCGCGCAGGTCTTCCATGATTGGAAAGCTGTGCTGAGGGTTCTCGTCATTCAGCCTTTGGCGCACGCCGCCCATACCGTTGGACACGTGGCGCAGAGGGCTGTTGATATAGGCGGGGTGGTCGTGGATTTCATAGGTGGGCACATTGGTCGAAATCTCGGCCTCACCTTTTTCCCAAATATAGTGTTTGCCCGCGATCAGCGGATGTAGGGACCAGGCAAGGATACTGAGGCGCTGAATGGCAATTCCATGTTCCAGCATCTTCTCGGCCAGCGCTTTGGTGAATGCTTCGGGCGTGCTTAGATCACTGGCCCCCCGCATCAGCCAATCAATCAGCGGCCCGCTGATATTGCCGTCTTCCGGGTTGCGCAGGTTGTTTTCACCCAGCTCAATCCGCGTATATGCGGTGGGCATAAAGCCGATATGGCCCTGGATCGCGGCGCTTTCGGGCAGGGCGTTCTCGTAGGCCCAGACGGAGTTGGCCAATCGTTGATCCGCCAGAACGACATCGTGGTAAGTGGCGGTGCCTTTGAACGGGCAGAATGTCTGAAGTTCGGTCTCATCGCTGAGATCGACATGTACATCCTGACGGGGGATGTAGATCATCGGCGGCAACCGAGTTTCGTACATTACCTTGGCATCAAAGCTTTCAGCCAGAAGGATCTCATCCCGGTAGATTGCGATACGGCCGACAAGTGGTTCGACCGAGATCCCATAGCCTTTGATATTTGGAGTCACGTGAACGTTCATAATCATCCTCCCCGGCACGGGTCTTTATAGGATGGGCGTTTGATCCGTGTTTTCCAAGGGGCAGAGCAGGATTTTCCCAATATCAAATCATCTGAATGACGTCTTTTTCGATCGACAACATATAGCCTTTTTTAGCAATGTTCTTGACCAGCAACTCGCTGACCATCTGATTGCCCAAAGCATCGCGCAGGCGCTTGATCCGCGTCGCGCCAGCAGCCTCGTCACAATCAGCTGTGCTTTTGCCGGAAATCATCGCCTCGATCTGAATGCCGGATAGAACCTCGTCATCCAACCGGGATTCGGCAAGAACTGACAGGGTTTCCATCGCCGACGCTGTCAGTTTGAAATCCATGTTATTGAGATAGACGGTATTCTCTTCCCGGCTGATCAAAAGTGAAGTGACCTGAATCCCAGTGCGCTCAATCTGTGCCATGCGTCGGTTCAACAGCACCAGCATGACCAGAAACACCAGCGCAGCAATCAGCATTGCAGTGGCGAAAACCAGCAAAACAAAGATAACCATGCGGTAACTGGACAATGTATCGGCAAAGGCAGTGCCGGACTGGGCCAGAATCTCGAGTAGGCGAATCTCGGTCTGCGAGGTCAGATCACTCTCGACGAACAGACGTTCGACGCGGGCATTGAACGCGTTTGCATCTGGCAATGTCCACAACAGAAAGGCGGCAGAGGCCACAAGTATGACAACGATTACTGTGATGCCCGCGCCAACCAACCTGACGCCCGAGCGCCGTGCCTCAGTAACGGAGATAGAATTTTCCGGCATTGGCCTTCCTTTTATCCAACCCTTCCGGTCCAAAAACGGACATGACGTTCAGCAGGGTCCAGCCCGAGCCGCGCAGCCGTTGCGCGACCTCTTTTTTGGCTTTTCCTTTGCCGCAGGACGAAACCTGCATGACGCCATAATGCAGGCGCAACGGATTGTCCTGCTTGGCCTTGTAATCGGCATAGCAGTCCGCTGCTGACGCCATGGAACCAAGCGATATCAGGGCCCCGATGGCCAGAGAAGAGAGGATCTGTTTCATAGGCCGCATCCTGCGCATGGCTTTGGTTGATATTCAATAACGCAAAGGGGTTTCGCGGTCTGATATCAGATAACAAAACGGCGTTATTGCTTGTCTGAAGGGGACATCCCCAATGTCGGGTCATCGAATTTACGGACTGTCATCACGTCCACCGAGTACCCGAAAGGACAGCACCATGCATAAGAAATTCATCGCTCTGATCATTGCCTCTGCAGTCGCAATTACCGGCGTTTCTGCATCCCAGGCCCGTGCCGCTGATGCAGAAGATATTCTTGGCGGGCTGGCGGCGATTGCCTTGATTGGCGCTGCCATCCATCATTTTGACAAGCAAGGTGACAGCAAAAAGGTTACCCGCAACTACAACCACGTGTATCAGGCCCCCAAACAGCACATCCAGAGGACCCCCAGGCATCGGCCGAACCATATCCGTCCCTTGCCCGAGCGCGTTGCGCGCTATAGTCTGCCGCAAAGGTGCCTGGAAACCTTCAAGGGCTATGGCAAAAAGCGCCCGCTTCTGGGGACGCGCTGCCTGGATAAGCACTACAAATACGCCAATAGCCTGCCCAAAAAGTGCAAGGTCGGTTTCTGGAATGGCAATAAGGTCAAGCGGGCCTATGAACCCGCCTGCCTGCGCCAACAGGGATACCGCGTCGTTTACAAGTAACACGGTTCGAGCAGGAGTGGTGCCTTAGAAGCATCACGTCGGAGAGGGCAGCGATTGCTGTCCTCTCTTTTTTCTTGCGCAATGGGGGAAAACAGGATTTTCCCAAAACATGACCACACCGGATTATGAGATTGAAAAAGCCGCGCTTGCGCAGGGATATCTGCGGATTGCCGGCGTCGATGAGGTTGGGCGGGGGCCGCTGGCCGGTCCTGTTGTGGCTGCTGCAGTGATCCTGAATCCTGCGGACATGCCCGAAGGATTGAATGATTCAAAGAAATTGTCGGCCAAGCGCCGGGCCGCATTGGATACTGCCCTGCGTGGCTGCGCCGAATTCGCGGTAGCCGAGGCTTCGGTGGCCGAGATTGATGAGCACAACATCTTGCGTGCCTCGCATCTGGCGATGGAGCGCGCGGTGGCGGCGCTGGATCCCCCCCCGGATTATCTGTTGATCGACGGAAATATGATTCCGCGCGGACTGGCCATTCCGGCGCAGGCAGTGGTCAAAGGCGATGCCCATTCCGTGTCGATCGCCGCAGCTTCGATCCTTGCCAAAAACTGGCGCGATCAACTGATGGTGGATTTGGCGCAACAGCATCCGGGATACGGCTGGGAGACAAATGCCGGTTATCCGTCAAAACAACACAAGGATGCGCTGCGAAATCTTGGTGTGACCCCTCACCATAGAGTTTCGTTCAAGCCCGTCCACAATATGTTGTATCAAGAGTAAATCGTAAGCCGCTGATTCAAAAAAGAAATTGACGGCGAATCGTCTTTGACTCATCCTTGTCTCAACCAAATGAGCGCATAAGCGCCGTGGAACTTGAGGCAGCGATATGACAACGACTACCAAAAAGGGCGCGACAGCGCTCCCTGTAAACACGATCCTATCCGGGGACTGCATCGAAGTGATGAACAGTCTGCCCGAGGCTTCGGTTGACCTGATTTTTGCCGATCCCCCATATAATCTGCAGTTGAAAGGGCAACTGCACCGCCCCGATAACAGCCAAGTGGATGCAGTCGATGATCACTGGGACCAGTTTTCCAGCTTTGGCGTCTACGACCAGTTCACGCGGGAATGGCTGAAGGCGGCCCATCGCCTGCTGAAGCCCAATGGCGCGATCTGGGTGATTGGATCGTATCACAACATTTTCCGTGTTGGGTCTGCGTTGCAGGATGCTGGGTATTGGATCCTCAACGATGTAGTTTGGCGTAAATCGAACCCGATGCCGAATTTCCGTGGCAAGCGGTTCACCAATGCGCATGAGACAATGATCTGGGCCTCCAAGCGTGAAGGGGCGAAATACACCTTCAACTATGAGGCACTGAAAGCGTTGAACGAAGGCGTCCAGATGCGCAGCGACTGGGTGCTGCCGATCTGCACTGGCCAAGAACGGCTCAAGGATGAAAACGGCGACAAGGCGCATCCGACGCAGAAACCGGAATCATTGCTGCACCGCGTGCTGGTTGGATCAACCAATCCGGGTGACGTTATTCTGGACCCGTTCTTTGGCACCGGGACTACAGGGGCCGTGGCCAAGATGCTGGGTCGCGAATTCATCGGGATTGAGCGCGAAGAAAGTTATCGCAAAGTGGCCGAAAAGCGCATCGCGAAAGTGCGTAAATTCGACCGCGAGGCGCTGGAGGTCAGCGCCAGCAAACGCGCCGAGCCACGCGTGCCCTTTGGCCAGTTGGTCGAACGCGGCATGCTACGCCCGGGCGAGGAACTCTATTCCATGAACCAGCGTCACAAGGCCAAGGTCCGCGCCGATGGGACACTGGTGGGGCAAAATATCAAGGGTTCGATCCATCAGGTTGGCGCCCATCTCGAGAATGCGCCCTCCTGCAACGGCTGGACCTACTGGTGCTTCAAGCGCGACGGCAAAACCGTGCCGATCGACGTCTTGCGTCAGCAGATCCGGTCCGAGATGCACAACTGATAGACCAATACCGCCGGTGCCTGTGGCCTGACACAAGGCACTAAGCCTTGCCCCGCCGATCAACGGCGGGGTCTTTTGTTTCTTTCCCTGATGAGTTCCGATATGAGCCTATTGAAGCAATCGGCGCAGTGTAGGAGCTTTCGCAATGTCGGACACAGCAGCCAGCGAACCTCGGGCTAGGCGGTTCTTTTTCACCCGTCCGAACGAAGTAGAAATCGAGAATAAATACACCGAAGCTGCGCTGGAACGGCACAAGCGCGAGGGGCTGGAGCTTGCTGTCCGGGCCCGCTGGATCGCAATGGGTCTGACTGGCCTTTTGCTGATCTACCTGAACCCGCATTGGGAGGTCCTTTGGTATCATTTCATCCTTTTGCTGATTTGCGCAAATGGTTGGATGATCCGACGGGCAGGCCGTGTGGGGCAATCTCGGACAGAGTTGCTACTAATCTTTGTTGACCTTTTGATTATGACTTTGGGGATGATCATTCCCAACCCGTTCAGCGATGATGTGCGCCCGTTGGCGATGCAATTCCGGTTTGACAACTTTCAGTATTTCTTCGTCATTCTTGCAGCAGGAACCATGGCCTATTCCTGGCGCACGGTGATTGCCATAGGCACATGGACTGCAATAATCTGGACTACCGGATGGGTGATCGCCTGGTGGGTTGCGTTTCCGATTCCCGGCATAAGTGAGAAAGTGGCCGAGGCCTTGCAGGGGTATCCGGATGTAGCCGAGATGTTGGATCCAAATAGTTTCAGATCTTCGATCCGAATCCAGCAAGTGATTGTGTTCTTGATGGTGGCGGTGACGCTGGGCGTGTCGATGCGGCGGCTCAATCATTTGCTGATGACCAATGCTGGGTTGGAACGGGAACGAGCGAACCTGTCGCGATATTTCTCACCAAATGTGGTGGAGGAACTGAGCCAAAATGATGATCCGCTCAAACAGGTGCGAAAAGAGAATGTCGCAGTGCTCTTCATCGATATTGTGGGGTTCACCAAATATGCGGCGGGTCGTGATCCTTATGACGTGATCGAGGTGCTGCGTGGATTTCACGCCAGGATGGAGGCCGAAGTGTTCCGCCATCATGGGACATTGGACAAGTACTTAGGCGATGGTCTTATGGCAACTTTCGGGACCCCGGTGACGACACCGTTGGATGCGACCAACGCGGTATCCTGCGCGCGCGGCATGGTGACTGTGATTGACCGGTGGAACATAGAACGTAGACGTGCCGGAGAGCCCGAGATTCATGTTGGCATCGGTGTCCATTATGGCTCGGTTGTTCTGGGGGATATTGGTGCCAACCGTCTGGAATTTGCTGTGATCGGTGATGCGGTAAATGTCGCTGCGAAACTTGAGGCAATGACCCGCGAGCTGCAGGCCCGGATCGTGCTGAGTGATGCGGTGCGCCTGCAGCTTGAGCAGGAAGGGAGCAGTGCCTCCGAACTGACAGCCGAATTTACCGAAAACAAGGGCCACCCTGTGCGCGGTGTCGAATATCCGATGGATATCTGGGTGATGTAGCTCAGGGCTCTCTGGCCGATGGACCATGCATCAAAGACGCAGGGCCAGTCGTTGGGCCGGGCAGCGCGCCGAGGCGCGCTGCGGTCAGGACCCTGGCATCGGGTTTTGTGACTTGTTGTAGGGTTGCCAGTCTGTGACTTCGGGGTAGTACCGGTGGCGCCAATCCCGCACACGGGGGTTCATGACACGCCGCCAGAGCGGTGGGATCATCGCGGCGATCGTCATCACTGGGTATCCGTAGGGCAGTTGCGGTGCGGTGTTCTGATCGTGATGTTGAAGCAGTGGAAATCGACGGTTGGGTTTGTAGTGATGGTCCGAGTGGCGCTGTAGATTGATCAGCAGCCAGTTCGACGCTTTTTGCGACGCGTTCCACGAATGACAGGGCAGGACGTGTTCGTATTTCCCCTGGCCCAGATATTTTCGGGTCAGCCCGTAATGTTCGACATAGTTCACCAGTTCAAGCTGCCAGATGGCGACGCCGGCCTGAATCAGGAACAGGACAAGGCCGGACCATCCTCCAATCAAACCTGCCAGGGTCAGCATACCACACTGTAACATCCAATACCGCCAGAACGGGTTTGCGCGGTCAGTCCAGGGTTGGTTCTTGCGCGCCAGTTTCTCGCGCTCTGCATGAAAGGCGGAGGCCAGACATTGCCACAGAACGCGCGGATAGAAGCGATGAAAGCCTTCGTTGTATCGTGCTGTTACCGGATCGCGCGGGGTTCCGACATAGCGGTGGTGAACCAGCAAATGTTCGGACCGGAAGTGCGAGTACAAGACCATGGCCAGCAGTATGTCTCCCAGCCCGCGCTCCAGCCGGCCCGTCTGGTGCATCAGTTCGTGGCTGTAGTTGATCCCAATCGTCCCCGAGATCACACCCATGCCAAAGAACAGGCCGATCTTTTCTGGTGAAGACAGGTGAGAGCTGTGCGTCACATACCAAAGCAGCCCGTAAAGGGTCATGAACTGTACCGGAACCCAGGCTTTGGTCAGCAGGATATACCAGCGCAACATGCTGTCCGGTGTCTCTGGGTCAGCATTTTCGAGGTCGAGCCCGGTGAGCTGATCCAGCGCGGCAAATATCCACCATGTTGAAAGCGGCACCAGCAAGACCCACCAGCCACCCACAAAGGCCGTGGCCCAAATCAATGGAATCAGCAAAAACGAGACCCAGAATGGAAGGGTGGATTGCCAGCGAGTCAATGTTTCAGATGCGATCATCAAAAGCTCCGGTCGACGCGGGACAGATTATCCGTAGGTCGTGTTTCAGCATAATGTGTTACTGGTTGCGCCAGAGGTCAAATGCCTTGCGCATGACCGTCGGCAGATCGCTGGGCCGAAAGGCATGTTTATCAAGCAAGATCACGTCCTCCGGTGCCGCACCGGGCGGTAAAGAGGTTGCCCAAACCTGCAGGATCAGGTGGAAATGCGTGAACGTGTGGCGCACTTCGCCCGGTAGAACGCGCCAGTCCGCCGCAAATGGCGCGGTGTCAGACGGCGCATCGGACCATTCGGATCCCGGCCATCCCAGCATACCGCCCAAAAGCCCTTTGTCTGGGCGGCGTTCAAGCAACATCGCCCCGTCCGCTGTCTGGGTGATATAGACATGGCCATAACGTGTGGGTTTTGGCTTTTTCGGTGTTTTGCGGGGCAGATCGGCCTGGGTACCCGCAGCGTGGGAGCGGCAACGCGTGCGCATTGGACATATCCCGCATGCCGGGGATCTTGGGGTGCAGACAGTCGCACCCAGATCCATCACGGCCTGTGCATAGTCGCCCGGGCGCACTGCTGGGGTCAATGCAGCTGCCCGTTGCTTGAGTTGTGGTTTTGACCCCGGCAGCGGATCGTGAATGTCGTATAGGCGGGCCATGACACGTTCGACATTGCCGTCCAGCACGGTTTCCGGACGATCAAAGGCAATGGCTGCAATCGCGGCGGCTGTATACGGGCCTATGCCCGGCAGGTTTAGCAGCTCATCGTGTGAGTCGGGAAAACAGCCATCATGACTTTCAGCCACAACGCGCGCGCATTTCAGCAGATTGCGGGCGCGGGCATAATATCCCAGACCGGCCCATTCTCCCATGACCTGCTCGTCAGGCGCTGCGGCCAGTGATTCAACTGTCGGCCACCGGGATGTGAACCGCAGGAAATAGTCGCGCACCGCTGCCACAGTTGTCTGCTGTAGCATGACTTCGGACAGCCAAACCCGATAGGGGTCAGGACGCATTCCGGAAGACCTATCGGCAGGACCGATGCGCCATGGCATTTCACGGGCATTGCGGTCGTACCAGGCCAGCAACTCATTGCTGAAGTCAATTTCGTGGGTGTCACGCAAGTTTTACATATCTCCTTGTCGGGTTTCGCTGGCGCCCGGTGTTCTGCCCTTTACAATAGAGAGACAGGAGTTGGAAACCAGATGCAGCCCAGACGTTCTTCGACACGCGGCTTTAAACGTACTGCGACATTGCTGAACGGCCAGATCAGGCGCGCCGGGGAAAGCCGGGGATTCGCCGTTTCACGCCTGTTGACCCATTGGGCCGAGATCGTCGGACAGGATGTGGCCTCGATCGCGCGGCCGGTTAACGTGGGCTATGGCAAGGGCGGTATGGGGGCCACGCTGACGGTGCTGACCACCGGTCCGCAGGCGCCGATGCTTGAGATGCAAAAGGAACAGCTGCGCGGCAAGGTGAATGCGGTTTATGGCTATAATGCCATCAGCCGGGTGCGCATCACCCAGACAGCTCCGACAGGATTTGCCGAGGGGCAGGCCAGTTTCGACCACAAGCCGAAACAGGCGAAACCCACAATCAAACCAGAAATCATAGCCGAGGCAGACCGGGCCGCGCAGGGTGTCCATGATGGCGATCTGCGCGCAGCCCTTGAACGTCTGGGCCGTAACGTTTTATCCAAGCAAAAATGCTGAGAAAGGGCTGATTCATGAGCCGTATTGCAACCGGAATCTGCGCCGCCATCGCCATAGCCGCAGGCGGCTATTGGCTGACGCAGTCGAATTCTACTCCGTCCAACCCGCTGGTTGGCAGCGCCGAGGCACAACAGACCGATCTGGATACCTCGACCATCATCGAAATGGTTCAGGGCTCGGCGGATGCGCCGGTCGAGATCGTCGAATATGCGTCCTACACCTGCCCCCATTGCGCGACCTTCCATCAGGGGACGTATAAAGAGCTGAAGAAGAACTATATCGACACCGGCAAGGTCAAATTCACCTACCGTGAGGTGTATTTTGACAAATACGGACTTTGGGCCTCGATGGTCGCGCGCTGCGGCGGCCCCGAGAAGTTCTTCGGCATTTCTGATCTGATCTACAAGGATCAGTCCAAATGGACTCGCGCCGGAGGACCTGCGGAAATCGTGGACGAGCTGCGCAAGATCGGACGTTTGGCCGGAATCAGCAACGACCAGCTTGATGCCTGCCTGCAGGACGGAACGCGTGCGCAGACGTTGGTGGCCTGGTATCAGGAAAACGCCGAGCGCGACGATATCAGAGCAACCCCATCCTTTATTGTGAACGGCAAGAAGGTCGACAATCAGTCTTACGAAGAATTCAAAAAGCTGATCGACGCCGAACTGGGCAGCTAAATCCAAACACGACCGGCCTGTCAGGGCCGGTCGCCTTCAGGGCGAAGGCGCGACCTGCAGTAGCAACTGTTTGACCCGGTCGCCCTCGTCCATATTCAGCCGGACGGGCAGGGTGATGACTTTGCTGCGAAAGGCGGCTGGCAGGCGGACCGCATCTTTTTCCGTCGTGACCATCTGAGCGCCGAGCAGGTGCGCTTCATTCTCTAGCCGTGTCATCAGGGCCGGTGTCAGGGGCTGGTGATCGTCCAGCGCTTCGGCCCGCAGCAATTTGGCGCCCTGTTGGCGCAGGGTGGCAAAGAACTTCTCCGGATGGCCGATACCGGCAAAGGCGAGAACCGGCGTGTCCGTCCAATCCATTCCTGTCTGCAGCGGTTCGACCGCACCGGTCGCATGTGGAACCGTCAGATTTCCCCCCCAGCGGGCGGCGAACTGTGTCTGCGCGTCTGTACCGCCCAGCGACAGCACCAGATCGGCCCGTTGCTGCCCCACATCGACCGGTTCCCGCAGTGGACCCGCAGGCAGGCACAATCCGTTGCCGAACCCCCGCTCGGCATCCACCACGATGACCGAGAAATCCTTGGCGACCGAGGGGTTCTGAAACCCGTCATCCAACAGGATTACGGTTGCCCCGGCCTGGGCTGCGGCTTTTGCGCCCTCGGCGCGGTCCTTGGCCACCCAGACATCCGCAAATGCGGCCAGCAGCAGCGGTTCATCCCCGACTTCTGCCGCCGTATGTTTGCCAGGATCGACGCGCACAGGTCCTGTCAGTGCGCCGCCGTGGCCTCGGGTGACAACATGGGTCTGATGCCACGCGTCCCGCAGCTGTTCGATCATCCAGATCACGGTTGGTGTTTTGCCGGTCCCGCCTGCATTCAGGTTTCCAATGCAGATAACGGGGACGCCTGCGTTGAAACCTGTTTCCGAGGCCAGCCTGCGGGCTGTCGCCGCCGCATAAACCCGTCCCAATGGGGACAGCAGCCGGGCCCTGAGGTCCAACTGATCCGGAGCGGTGTTCCAAAAGTCAGGTGCCCGCATCGTCGGTGCTCCGTTCGTCCAGATAGTCCTGTACCAGTTCGATCAGCTGATCTGATTGCGGCGCGCCGTCGGTCACGATCTGCCAGCCTGCCAAAGCCATATCCGCCGCGCGGTCAGGCGCAAGTAACTCTACCACGGCATCCCCAAGTTCGGTTGCGGTTCTGACCGTCAAAGCGGCGCCTGCCTGGTCCAGCTGATCGTAGGCTGTCTGATGCTGGTCAACATGTGGGCCATGTATGACAGCCGATCCCAGGGCGGTCGCACCAAACGGATCCTGTCCCCCGTCGCCCCGTTCGAGCGAGTTGCCGATAAAGGACACTGCCGAAACACGGTACCACAAGCCCAAATCCTCTGGGTCCGAGGACAAGACGACCTGTGTGGTATCTTCAATCATGCCGCCATCGTCCCAGTTGATGCAGCGCAAGTCCATGGCTTCGAGCCGCCGATGCAGTGGGGCGGCTTCCTGTATGTCGGCGACATGCAGGATTAAGGTCAACCGGGGCAGCATCCGCATGGCCTGACGGTGGGCGCTGAGGACCGAGATGAACTCTTTATCCTTCACCCAGGCCGCAAGCCATATGGGTCTGCTTGAAAAGGCGTGATTGGTTTCGATCAGTTCGTCTTCGGGCCACGGAGAAGGGTTCGGACTTATCAGCAGAGGAGGCGCCTCGCTGACCTTGGTGAAGGCGATTCCCAGTTTGCGGATCTGCCGGGCCGTTTCGTTGCTGGTAGCCAGAATTCGTTGAAAGCAATCGAGAGTGTACCGGCTGATATCGGGCAGCCACCGGGTCCCACGCGCGGTGTTCAGGTCGATTTCAGCTTCGATCAGGATCAACGGCACTTCGCGCTCGTGGGCACGGGTAATCACATTGGGCATCAGCCCGCCGCCAACCCAAATGCCAATATTCGGGCGCCAATGGTCCAGAAACACCCGCGCGGCGCCGGTTTGTTCCGAAGGTAGGTTCACAAGTATGTATTTCGCGCAGTCCCACTGACTCAGGTCCGCTTCGGGTGGGGCCGACAGGACAACCGACAGGCCCAGGCGCGACTGCAGCAGTCTGTGGCAGAAATCCATCATCGCGTGAAGGCGACCCGGATTGGCAATGTGAATCCAGATCAGATCTCCTGATGGTCGGGGCACATAGGGTTGGTCCCCGTTGCCGGGTACGCCCCACGAAAGCACGCGATAGGCCGCCAGACTAAGGGATCGCGGTTTGCTCATGGCGCAATGCCCGCACTGTCTGGGTCAATCTGATCCGCCAGTTGCCGGTGCAATGGCGGGTTTGCCGCGATGACACCATTCAGGCGCGGATGTGGGTTGTTAAGGCGCAGTGGGGCGCCAAGCCGGTCCGTACATATGCCACCTGCCTCTTGGACGATCAAATCCCCTGCCGCGATGTCCCATTCCCAGCTGGGGCGCAGTGTCAACATTCCGTCAAAGCGACCCTGCCCGACCAATGCCAACCGATAGGCAAGCGACGGGCGATAGTTTCGACGGAATTGAGGAACCCGGCCCTGACACCAGTGCCGGCTGTCCAGATTGGGTTTCGCGGCCAGGATCTCGGCCGTCGTGATGTCTTGGGTGTCCGATACGACAATCGGCGCGCCGTTTAGTGTGGCCCCTTGGCCCTTGGCCGCCGCATACAACAGGTCACGCAAGGGCAGGTAAATGACCGCCGCCGTCACCTGACCGTGTTCCGCCACAGCCAGAGAATGCGCCCAGGTCGAGGAACCTTCGGTGAAGCTACGGGTGCCGTCGATCGGGTCAATGATAAAAACCCGGTCCCGGGACAGGCGGTGCTGGGTGTCTTCGGTCTCTTCGCTGAGCCATCCGTAACCCGGTCGGGCAGAGGGCAAACGCTGTTCGAGCATCGCGTTCACGGCCAGATCAGCCTCGGTCACCGGGCCTGCGCCATCGGGCTTGTCCCAGCGTTGTGCTTTTGACCCGGAATACCGGGTTGCGATCTTTCCGGACTCGCGCGCGGCTTCAATCAGCAGGGGCAGGTCAGTTGCCGGCAAGTGTCATTCCCTCGATCAGCAGCGATGGAACCACGCGCGACAAATAGGGGCGGGCGTCATTGGCCGGAATGATCCGCAGCAGCATATCGCGCAGGTTCCCGGCGATGGTGCATTCGTTGACCGGGTGGGTAATCTCGCCATTCTCGATCCAAAACCCCGAGGCACCACGGGAATAATCCCCGGTATTGGGGTTGATGGTCGATCCGATCATCGACGTGACCAACAATCCAGTACCCATATCGCGCAGCAGCTCTGCACGGCTGCGCTCGCCCTGAGTCAAGCTGAGGTTCCAGTTGCTTGGGGACGGAGGCCCAGACACGCCCCGCGTAGCATTTCCTGTCGAGGCCATCTTGAGCTTGCGTGCGCTGGACAGGTCCAATGTCCAGCCCGTCAATACACCGTTTTCGATTATCGCCCGGCGTTGTGTGGGCAGGCCTTCGGCATCAAAGGGGCGCGACCCGGACATGCGCCGGCGATGTGGGTCTTCGATCAGCGAAAGATGTTCCGGCAGAACCTGTTGTCCAAGACAATCCGACAACCAGGACGAGCCGCGCGCGATGGAGATACCGTTGCTGGCGCCCAGAAGATGCCCGATCAACGAAGATGAAATCCGTTCATCGAACAGAACCGGATAGACGCCTGTTGCAGGCTTGCGCGCGCCAACCTGCGCAACAGCACGTTCGCCTGCGGTCCGGCCAATCTGGTCCGGGTTGCGCAAATCGCTTTGGAAGGTGCGGCTGTCGCCGTCATAATCGCGCTCCATTCCGGTACCTTGGCCCGAGATCGCTACGCAGGAGGTTGACCGGCTGCTGCGCTCATACCCGCCGGAAAAGCCGTTTGTGGCTGCCAGATGCACCCGATGGGTACCATAGGCGGCCGCGGCGTCCGAAACCTGTGAGACGCCTTCAACCGCCAGCGCCGCAGATTCCGCCGCCAGCGCATCATTCAGAAGATCTTCAGCAGTGGGCTCCGGCGCGGGATCGCACAGTTCCAATGCCTGAATGTCCCAATCCCGGATCAACTGAGCCTCATTCGCCAGGCCGGTAAACGGGTCTTCGGGGGCTTCGCGGGCCATAGCGACGGCGCGTTCGGCCATGGCTGTCAGAGTTTCGGACCGGCTGTCTGAACTAGAGACGATGGCCTGTCTTTGGCCCAGAAACACCCGCAGCCCCAGATCGGTACCCTCGGACCGTTCGGCGGCCTCAAGCGCACCGGATCGTACCTCGACCGAGACCGAAGACTCCTCCAGCACAATGGCATCCGCGGCCTCGGCCCCGGCCTTACGAGCCGCATCCAGCAGGTGTTGGCTGATCTCTTCGGGTGTGCGCATCATGTGGCCTCCGGTCTTGTTTCTTTGGACCTATCGTCCGCCCGTCCGTCCCGCAAGACCTGCGGTCATTTTCGGGGGTTTGCAGAAAGGCCAGAAAGGCGAATTTCGCATGTGGCTGCAATAATTCCGCTGTTTTGTCCGTAGCCGTAGGTTAGTAGTTGATCCAAGTGGATGAGAATGAGACGACTGGGCAGGAAGAACGGGCAGGCCACAACATGCAGAACAATCTATCGCTGCGCGGGGTTACAATCCCCGATGATCCGCAGATCATTACGCCTAAGGTCAAGCGTTCAATCCTGGCCGAGCGTTACGAAAAAGACGAAGTGACCGGTCTGCCGAAATTCATCGACGCGAAGGATCGAGTGGTAGAGCTGGGCGCTGGGATCGGCTTCATCTCATCCTATCTGGTGACGCAACTTGGTGTACGCCACGCAATGTGCATCGAGGCGAACCCGACGCTGTGTGAATTCATCGGCCGTGTCCACAAGGCAAATGACATTGCGAATGTCGAGGTGGTGAACGCGGTTGCTCTCGGCGATACACGGGTTCCCGGAACCGCCCGATTTTACATACGTGAACCGTTCTGGTCCTCATCTCTGGACCCTGATCCGGACTATGTCAGTGAGGTCAGCGTGCCGGAACGTCCTCTGTCAGAAATTCTGCGGGACTTTGAAGCCAACGTGCTGATCGTCGATATCGAAGGGGGCGAGAAGTTTCTGTTCGACGGGGTCGATCTTGTGAATGTCCAGAAAGTCTATCTTGAGGTCCACACCCGTAAGATCGGATTGCATGGGATCAAGGCTTGTTTCGATCATCTTTCGGCACTTGGGTTTGCCTACGATCAACGTGTCAGCAGCGGTGGGTCGGTGCTGTTCCGGCGTGTTCGCCGGCGCTCGTCGTAAAAGGGAAGGCAGCCGGGCCGCCTTCCCTGTTTCTTTTATTTGATGCGCTGTCCATTGGCCAGAATTTGACCATCTTCCTTGAACTCGATTGTCGAATTCAGCGTGTCGGGCTCTTCCCCTGGCACTGCCATGAGACCCATCATCATTCGCGCGCCCATTGCGTCTTGCTCGGCAATCAGACCCATACCGATCAGAGTGTCGATCAGGGCATTCGCACCAACCAGTTGCAGGTTCGCAACGCCAGCGGGGGTCGGCAGACCGCCCAGTTCCTCAGTGTTGGAATTGTCGAAGGTGAAGTCGCCATCGCCGGACAGTTCCGCACCGACCATAGAGACCAGCAACTCGTTGATCGTCAGAGAGTGCAATTCACCCGGCGCTTCGTCCGCAAACTCAAGCGCCTCTACGGCCTCGGGGTCAAAGAAGTTGGTCAGCACTTTGGCCGTACCGGAAAGATCCAGCGCAATCGTGGCCGGATCGCGTGGCAGGGCGGCTGCAGGGTCAAAAATGCTCCACAGCACGTCTGACATAGTGAAGTCCGTCAAGTTTATCGCCAGCCCAAAGGGTTGAATCTCTTCGGATTCCTGTACCGGGAATTCGAACTTGAAACCGCCACTTTCCATGGCAATTTCGATTGGAAAGGGCAGTTCCGCCGTTGTTACAGCAACTTTGGCGCTGTTTTGTTCGACGTCATAAGCAATTCGGTTGGCGTCGATGCTGCCGGAAAGCCGTCCGCCTTCGGATTCGCTGGCCATCGAAAAGTCTTCGCCTTCGCTGCTGCCCGCCATCGAAGACTGGCCCGATCCGTAAGTAAAGAGACCCGAGAAGGCAAAGCCAGCGTCATAGAATGCCTGCGGGTCAGAGAAATTGAAATCTGAAGGGATAATGCTGGTGCCGTCGAAGGCCAGATCGCCAAGCGTGCCGTCGAATTTCCCGGCGTCTTCGCTTTCGGGATCCTGAAATGCCAAGCTGTAGGTCATCTCTGATGCGGTAAAGCTTTGGTCGATATCGCGGTTTTCGCCGATCTTCATTTGCGAGCTGCCGCTCACATCTGCCATTTCAAGGTAGCCACCAACCACTTCGGGCGGCAACGTTTCACCGTCGACTTCGATGTTACCCAGTTTGATTCCAAGGCTGTCTGCAGAGTAATCGTAAGTCACATCATCCGGATCGCCAGAGACGGTCATAACAAGCCCGCTGTGGACGTATTCGATATCGACTGTAAATGACTCGTCCTGACCATCGACATTGCCGGTGACGGTCATGGGGAAACTTTCCGGGACACCAATATTGACGCTACCGTCGCCATTGTCGGTGAGGGTCATTTCAGGCATGGCCATGCTGAACGATCCCTCTTCTTCCGGGAGGTCCATCGACATCGTCAGGTTTTCGATGGTGATACCATTGCCGGTATCTGTCTGGTCACCTGAAACAGTATAGCCCATCTGCGCCAGATAGGACTGCCAGTCATCCCAGACTTCCTGTGGAGTAACGTCGGCAAGCGCCCCCTGCGAAATGACAGTGTAGGCCAGAACTGCGCCGCAGGTGCGGCGGAGAAAAACGGACATCATAGAACCCTTCTTGATCAAATTTGCGCGCATGGTGATGCCGGTGGCGGCGGGCGTCAAGGGGGAAGGGCTGGACCCATTCCCCGTTCGCAGGATAGAGGTTCATTAATTCTCAGGACAATGGAGGTACTGGAACCTTATGCAGGGGAAAACCGTACTGATCACTGGGGCCAGTCGCGGCATCGGGGCCGAGGCAGGGCGCGTATTTGCCGCAGCAGGGGCTAATGTCGTGCTAGTGGCTCGTAATCGGGATCAAATTCAGGTACTGGCGTCGTCGCTTGGTGAAAACGCTATTGCACTGGCCTGCGACGTCAGTGACTTCGCCCAGGTCGAGCTGGCCGTGGCAGAGTGTGTAAACAAGTTTGGCGGGTTGGATGTTCTGATAGGCAATGCTGGTGTCATTGACCCGATTTTCCATTTATCCAGCGCCGATGTCGCGTCCTGGGGTAAAGCGATCGACATCAACCTCAAGGGCGTATTTCACGGAATGCGCGCCGCGCTGCCGGTCATGCGTGCCGCGGGTGGCGGCACTGTCCTGACGGTCTCTTCCGGTGCGGCGTCGAACCCAGTCGAGGCCTGGAGCCATTATTGCGCCTCGAAGGCAGGGGCCAAGATGCTGACGGAATGTCTGCATCTTGAGGAATCCTCCCATGGGATCCGCGCCATGGGCCTGTCGCCCGGCACGGTTGCAACCGATATGCAGCGGGTCATCAAGGCCAGCGGGATCAACGCCGTCAGCCAGTTGGATTGGACCGATCATATCCCCGCCGATTGGCCGGCGCGGGCGCTGTTGTGGATGTGTTCGTCAGACGCGGATGAGTTTCTAGGCACCGAAATTTCGCTGCGACGTGAGGATATTCGGCAAAGGGTTGGATTGACGTGATTGAATTGAACAAAGCGGACGGGCTGTGGACAGTCACGCTCAACAATCCCGACAAGGCAAATGCGCTGACCGGTGCGATGCTGACCGAGCTGTGCGAGATTGCCGAGGCCGCGACCGACGCAAGTGCGCTGATCCTGACCGGGGCTGGCAAAGTGTTCAGCGCCGGCGCCGATCTGGAAGAGGCGCGCGCCGGCCTGGCGACCTCGGATCTGTGGGAGCGGTTGTCGGCTGCTATCGCCGCGTTACCCTGCCTGACGGTTGCCGCACTGAACGGAACGCTGGCTGGTGGGGCCAATGGCATGGTTCTGGCCTGCGATATCCGCATTGCCGTACCGGAAGCCAAGTTCTTTTATCCGGTGATGAAGCTGGGTTTTCTGCCACAACCCTCCGATCCCGCACGCATGGCGGCCCTGATCGGTCCGGCTCGGACAAAGATGATCTTGATGGCCGGGCAAAAGATCACTGCGGATGAGGCTTATGCCTTTGGGCTGGTCGATCGCGTGGTTGCACCTGAAGACCTGATGCAGACCTCCCTCGATCTGGTGGCTGACAGTGTCGCCGCCAATCCTGAAATTGCGACCGGTATTGCGCGGTTATGTTCATGAGGTTGTCTGCCCTGCGTCTGCGCGTGGCTGACACGGATCGTCTTGCCGAGTTTTACGGGGATGCAATGGGTATGACTGCACGCCGGCAGGGCGCAAGCCTGCGATTGGGATATGCCGGGCAGGATGCCGATCTGCTTTTGATGCCGGGCGGCGGCGGGTACACACATGATCGGGGCCAGAGATATTGGAAGATCGGCATCACCCTGCCGGATGTTGATCTGGCTGCCGCTTATTTGCGCGAAAAAGGCATCGAGGTTTCAGAGCCGGACCAGTTTCTGGATATCGGCTATATGTGCCACCTGACTGATCCCGAGGGTTTCGTGATCGAACTGCTGCAACACGATTTCCGTGGCAATCGCCCGGACGGTATCGCCGATCCCAAGACCCCTTTCGCGGATGCGCGTATTGGACAGATCACCTTGCGCACCGGGAATATCGCGGCCGAGGATGCCTTTTGTCGTGCACAGGGGATGCAGCTGCTATCTGTGCAGGATGTGGCACAATATGGGTTCGATCTGCACTTTTATGCTTTCACCGACGAGGTTCCCCCTAATGCCGACCTGTGGTCTGTTGAGAACCGCGAATGGCTTTGGAAACGCCCCTATACCACGCTCGAGTTTCAGCACAGCGCAGGTGCTACGTTTGCTCGGACCCCCGATTTCCGAGGGCTTGAGATGCAGGGCCTGACCCAGCCCGGCCATGATGCTTTTGGCGACCCTGTCCTGCCGGGCTGATTACCGACGACGCCGTTTTCCCGGCACTTTCGATCGAAAATCAGGGGGCCGTTTGCGAATCCAGCTCAGAAATCTTTCTAGGCGAGGGTGGGCGCGCAAAGCTTCGATCGTTTTGAAACCCCGTGCCAGCTCCGCTTCGGTCAGGGTGGCGTGGATCTCTTTGTGGCAGATCACATGCAGAAAAACCGTGGGGCCGCCCTTGCCCCCTTTCAGTTTTGGGATCAGATGGTGCAGGCTGCCGTTCCCATCGGGGATCGGCCGGTCGCAGAGGGGGCAGATCGGGTCGCGGTCGGTCATATCAGCGTAACGTCGCGCCGCAGGGCGCGAAAGGCAAGAGGACAGCAATGGCACAAGCCGTCGTGATCGGAGGCGGGCCAGCGGGCCTGATGGCGGCGGGTGAACTTGCCGCCGCAGGTCATGATGTGCTGGTGGCCGAGGCCAAGCCCTCGGTTGCCCGAAAACTTTTGATGGCGGGGAAGTCTGGCCTGAACCTAACCAAGAATGAACCGCTCGAAACACTTTTGTTGTCTTATGGCCCCGGTGCTGAGTGGCTGCGCCCTACGTTGGCGGAATTTGATGCTGCCGCCGTTCAGGACTGGGCGCGTGATCTGGGGCAAGAGGTATTTACAGGCTCAACGGGGCGAGTGTTTCCAAGCGCAATGAAGGCCTCACCTCTGTTGCGGGCTTGGCTGGGGCGTCTTGATGCGGCTGGTGTGCAAATCAAAACCCGATGGCGGTGGACCGGATGGAACGGCGATGCTCTGGAATTTGATACTCCGGAAGGTCACCGGCAGATCGAGGCTGACACGACGATTCTGGCCATGGGCGGCGCAAGCTGGGCGCGATTGGGATCGGATGGAGCTTGGGCCCCACTGTTGCAAGGGGCGGGTGTCGACCTGTCGCCATTTGCCCCGGCGAACTCGGCCCTGTCAGTGGATTGGAGCGCACATATGCAGCCGCATTACGGGGCTGCGATCAAATCCGTTGGGTGGGCTGCCGGGGGTGTGATCAGTCGCGGCGAGGCGACGATTTCATCCAAAGGCCTTGAAGGCGGAGGGCTCTATTCCCTGACGCCCGCTTTGCGAGAAGGAGCGCCGTTGAGTGTTGATCTGGTTCCCGATCTGGATGTAACTACCTTGCAGCAGAAAATTGCAGCCAAGAAATCCAAGACGACGCAGTCGCAATGGATGAAGAAATCTCTGCATCTGTCTCCGCAAAAGATCGCTCTGTATCACGAGATGAACAGGGGAAGCGGTCTGAGTGTCGAAACGTTGAAATCTCTGCCCCTCAGCCACGCGGGGTTGCGGCCAATGGATGAGGCAATCTCAACCGTCGGAGGTGTTCGGCAAGGCGCTTTGGACGAAGGGTTGATGCTGAAATCCAGGCCCGGAATGTTCTGTGCCGGCGAGATGCTGGATTGGGAAGCTCCGACCGGTGGCTATCTGCTAACTGCCTGTCTGGCGACAGGGCGATGGGCCGGGCGATCAGCTGCAAACTGGCTGGCGCGGACCGCTTAACGCGACTTTGCCAGCATCGCCAGACGGATCATGGCACGTTCGACCAAAGCCATGGCTGGGGCCGTTTGCCCAGCTGACCGCAATGACAGATCAGTATCAGTCAGAACGGTCAAAGCGGTCTGCAGTTTGGGTGCCCCCCATCCCTGTGCTTGTCGCAGAATACGATCACGCCGCTTTCCATAGACGGGTGGGCGCAGCTTGCCGACGCCCTGTGCCGCACCACCGGGATCGGCGGCACAGGCGTAAAGCGTTCGAAAGTGCCGGGTTGCTCCGATACACAGGCTGACCGCATTTGTACCTTGCGATTGCAGCCGTCGTATCAGCGGGCTAATCTCTCCGGCTCTGCCTTCGGCGACCACGTTCAGGACATCGTCCAGGGCGGCTTCGGTCGAGCTGGGTGCACAGGCCTCGATATCTTCGAGAGCCAATTCAGTATCGTCTCCGCGCTTGTAAAGAGACAATTTTTCAATGGTTTGCGTAAAGTCCCCGGGGCTGATGGCCGTGGCAAGTTCGGTGATGGCCGACATTGCATCCGGTGGAATGTTATTGACTCCGGCCTGTGCCAGAACCCGTTCAACCTCGGCCCTAGAGGGCGGATCGTCATAGATCCCAACGGCATAGGCTGCGGGATGCGACTCGAATGCCTTACGGATCTTTGAACTGGGTTTGAGCTGCCCAGCAGTCACGATGATCTGAGCGTCGCCCGTTGCCCAATCCTCGAATGCGGTAATGACGGCAGGGGCGGCGACATCAGTTGCATCTTCGACGAAAACTGCACGTGGGCCGGGGAAGAACCCGACAGCCTTGACCGCGTCCAGCAACAGAGCCGGTTCCCCGCGCAGATCACCACCTGGCATTCGGGTCAGGCGCATTTCCTCTTCGGCGCCTTCGCCCAGCAGGGCTGACAAGACCTGTTGCCGTTTCAAGGCCACACGCATCGCATCGGATCCGTAAATCAACAACCCTGCCTTGCCCGCGTCCGGTTTGGCGAAATACCCCTCAGCCTCGCGCGGGCTGAGCTTCATTGGGTCAGGCCCGGTGCTGCATAAAGGCGGTTCACGATTTGATCGGACAGAATGATCATCAGCCGCTCGGTCGCGTCACGTTCGTCCGCAAGCGTCGAGACGGTTGAGCCTGCAGCGGAATAGCCCACGAAATCATGGACATTTCCTGATACCAGAATCCGCCCGGTTTCAGCGGACCTAAGGGAAAATTCCGCGCGCCCTTCGATTGTATACCGGTTCGTCTCGTTGGTAGTCGTGATCGCTGCAGATTGCGTGGCCGTAGCAACCTTAACATCCAGATCATACAGCTTTTGTGCGCTCGCATCCCGGCCCAGCCTCTGTTCCAAATTCTGGACAAGCAAATAGCTTTCCACGGAATTTGGCTCAGTTACAGCAACTTTACCATGCAATGCTTCACCTGTTCCGCCCGGCGCGTAAACGGGTTGGAACCCGCATGCGGTCGCCAGCAAGCAAGCAGCCAGCGGCGTCAACAAAAGGCTTCTGCGATTAAACAACGACATTCACGATCCGACCTGGAACAACGATCACTTTCTTCGGCGCGGCACCGTCCAGTGCCTTTTGCACAGCTTCGGTGCTGAGCGCGATTTTTTCAACCTCTGCCTTGTCCATATCTTTTGGAACGCTGATTTCCGCGCGGCGTTTGCCGTTGATCTGGATCGGCAGGGTTACGGTGTCATCGACCAGCATAGCTTCGTCCGCGACGGGCCAGGGGGCTGTTGCGATCAAACCTTCGCCGCCCTGATGCGCCCAGATATCTTCGGCCAGATGTGGTGTCATCGGCGACATCAACTGTGCCAGCGTCTTTATCGCCTGCTTTTGGGCCGCTGCACCCGCTTTAGATTTTGCCAACGTATTGGTAAACGCATAGAGCTTTGCAATGGCGGCATTAAAGCCGAAGCTTTCAACACCAAGCGTCACGTCATGGATGGCTTTGTGCATCTCGCGCAGCAGGTCTTGATCCCCGTCGCCTTTTGCCTCGGGGTCCATCGCGCCGATCTTGTCGCAGAGGTTCCAGACACGGTTCAGGTGCTTGAAGGCAGCCTCTGCGCCTGATGCTGTCCACTCCACATCCCGCTCGGGCGGTGAATCGGATAACACGAACCAGCGCGCGGTATCCGCGCCGAAGGCCGAGATAATGCTGACCGGGTCGACCACGTTTTTCTTGGACTTCGACATCTTGGCCGAGGGGATGATTTCGACCTCCGTGCCGTCGGCGAGTTTGCCGTCGGTCACATCCTCGGGCAGGTGATAGACCGGACGGCCATTGGCGTCGCGGGTTTGATAAATCTCGTGCGTGACCATGCCTTGGGTGAACAAGGCACCAAAGGGCTCGATGGCCTTTTTCGGCAAATGGCCAGTGATCTGCATCGCCCGTGCAAAGAAGCGGGAATAGAGCAAGTGCAAGATAGCGTGTTCGATGCCGCCGATATATTGATCGACATTCATCCAGTATTCAGCCTCGGCCAGATCGGTCGGCTTTTCCGCGTGCGGAGCCGTAAAGCGGGCGAAATACCACGACGAATCGACGAACGTATCCATCGTGTCGGTTTCTCGCTTGGATGGCGCACCGCAAGACGGGCAGGCGCAGTCGCGCCAGGTCGGGTGGCGGTCCAGAGGATTGCCCGGTTTGTCAAAAGTGACATCGTCGGGCAGGCGGATCGGCAAGTTTTCTTTCTTTTCGGGCACCACGCCGCAGGATTCGCAATGCACCACGGGAATCGGGCACCCCCAATAGCGCTGACGCGACAGACCCCAATCGCGCAGACGGTATTTGGTAACGCCTTCGCCCCAACCCGCTTTTTCGGCGAAATCGACGGTGGTGTTGATTGCGTCATCACCGGTGGCGTCGGTCAGCCCGGCAAAATGGTTTACCCAGCGGACTTTTTCGGTTTTCGGCGGAACGTATGCGGTTTTGTCGACCGGTGTGTCATTATCAAGCGCAAAGAACGTGTCGACGACGGGCAAACCGTACTTACGGCAGAAATCCAGGTCGCGCTGGTCGTGGGCCGGGCAGGCAAAGATGGCACCGGTGCCGTAATCCATCAGGATGAAATTGGCGATCCAGACCGGCAGCTCCCAATTCGGATCCAGCGGGTGTTTGACCTTGATACCAGTGTCATAGCCCAGCTTTTCGGCGGTCTCTATGGCCTCTTCCGTGGTGCCGCCCTTGCGGCATTCGGCAACGAACTCAGCCACTTCGGGGTTTTCGGCTTCAAGTTGCTTGGCAATCGGATGGTCTGGCGAGATGCCGACGAAAGACGCCCCCATCAGCGTATCGGGGCGCGTTGTATAGACGGTGATTGGCTCACCACCATCGACGCGTTCAAAGCCAAACTGCAATCCACGCGACTTGCCGATCCAGTTTTCCTGCATCAGGCGCACTTTTGCCGGCCAGTTCTCCAGCGTGTCCAGCGCATCCAGCAATTCCTCAGAGTAATCGCTGATCTTGAAGAACCATTGCGTCAGCTCGCGCCGTTCAACCAATGCGCCCGAGCGCCAGCCGCGCCCGCCTTCGACTTGTTCATTGGCCAGTACGGTCATATCGACCGGGTCCCAGTTCACCACTGCGTTCTTGCGGTAAACCAGACCGGCCTGCAGCATATCCAGGAACAGCGCCTGTTGCTGGCCGTAATATTCTGGGTCACAGGTGGCGAATTCGCGGGACCAGTCGATGGACAGGCCCAGAGGCTTCATCTGGCTGCGCATGTCGGCGATGTTGCCATAGGTCCAGTCTTTCGGGTGACCACCAATAGCCATCGCAGCGTTTTCTGCAGGCATCCCGAACGCGTCCCATCCCATCGGGTGCAGCACGTTATGGCCGGTCGCAAGCTTGTGGCGCGCGATTACGTCGCCCATCGTATAGTTGCGCACATGTCCCATATGGATCCGGCCAGACGGGTAGGGGAACATTTCAAGCACATAGTATTTCGGCTTGTCCGCCTTGTGGTTGGCGGTGAAGATTCCAGCCTTGTCCCAGGCCTCTTGCCATTTTGCTTCGATTTCGGTGGCCGAATAGCGCGACATCGTGCGGTCCTTCGTAATGAAAACGCCGGGCATGAACCCGGCGTGGTAATATTGCGATTTGAAGCGGGTTGCTAGAGCTTGTTGTCCGCAATGCGCAGCTGACGGGCGCGGGACAGGATTGCATCTTCGATTGCGCGTGTGGTTGCCGCGCTGACCGGTGCACCCCCGCTGGTCTGCAGCGCAACCGACAAGGATCGTGCCGCCAGGGCGGGATCGCTGATGTGAACTGTGGCCCTGTATTGCCGTCCACCACCCGGAGGCGTGCCGTAACCTGTTACGATTACACCGGTAAAGGGATCGACTTCCTGCACAGGCAGAAAGTTAAGGACATCCAGCGAGGCAGCCCACAGATAGCGGTTCACATTGGTAACCTGCTCGGCGTCTGCGGTGTTGAATACATCCCAGATCGTTGAGCGATTCGGATCGTTCAGCTCACGCTCGTCCGAGCGACCGCCATCCACATTGAGTGGCGTTGCACTGGGTTCTGCGTTGCGATTCTGTCCGCAAGCCGACACCGCGGCTGTCACTATGATCAAACCGAAAATTGTCTGCAGGCGCATGTTGGACAGGTTCCGTTTCGTTGGTTTTAGGTTATTCACGTTACTCCTAGACAAGGTCTGGTTCGTCAACAAGCTTAATCTTGTCACATCCAGAGCAGGCTTCGGGGTTGATTCAGTGGGTAAATCAGACTGTGGCATCCTTGCACCAATTCTAGGCCAATGCGCGTCAGTTTTTATGCCAAGCTTGCGTGACAGGGGCAAAAAGGGCGAAACGGTTCCCGTGCTGAGACATGTGCCTAAGCACGTGTCGAGTTAAAAAACTTTTGAAACCGAGGGAAACAAGATGAAAAAAGTTCTCTTCGCATCGACCGCACTGATTGCAACCGCAAGTGTTGCAGCGGCCGAAGTTAAGTTCAGCGGCTACGGCCGTTTTGGTATTGGTTATCAGGAGGACCGCACAGCGGCCACCACCACCACCACTACCACCACCACTACTGCAAGTAGTGCAACTGTTCAGAACGTTAACGTGTTCGCGAACGACACTGACGACACAATCCTGGTCTCGCGCTTCCGCCTGAACATCGACGGCACAGCCGAAACCGATGGCGGCGTTGAGTTCTCGGCTCGTGTACGTCTGCAGGCTGACGAAGACTCGTCCACCGGCGAAGCCAATTCGGCTGGCCTGAACGGCGCGCGCTTCTCGGTCATCTACGGTGGTCTGCGTGTTGACGCCGGCAACGTTGCTGGTGCTTTCGACAACTTGGCAAACTACTACGGTAACGAGCCTGGCCTGGAAAACTTCATCGGTCAGTATTCTGCCGTTGACTATGGCTTCCTGGGTTACTCGTCGACCGGTTCGGGTTCGAACGCTGTGTTCTTCCAGTACGCAGTTGGTGACTTCGCCTTTGGTGCGTCGTACGATCAAGCGACCATCTTCCAGGGCGGTGGCAACACCACGAGCGCTGACCGTTGGGACGTAAGCGCGACTTACACCTTCAACAACATCACTGCAGCGCTGGCCTATGGTCAAACTGACGCGGGCGATGCTGGCGACGACCCAAGCCTGCTGGTCTTCACCCTGGGTGCAGAATTCGGCGACTTCTCGGGTACGCTGTTTGTTGCTGACGATAAAACCGAAAACGACCTGACCGACGGCACTGCTTGGGGTGTATCGGGTGCCTACAATGTTGGCGCCGCGACCACTCTGACCTTCGCCTACGGTGACGGTAACGCTGATGCGGACACGCAGCAGTACGGCATCGGCGCCATCTACGACCTGGGTGGCGGTGTATCGCTGCGCGGTGGTGTAGGTGTCAGCGACTGTGACGTCTGCGACGACTCGACCACACGTGCCGACTTTGGTGCACAGTTCAACTTCTAAGTTGTTCTGAGCCGCAAGGTTTAAGGGCAGGTCTTCGGACCTGCCCTTTTCTTTTTGTCCGACATAGTGTTTTTCTTCGCCCATAACTGATCGAGGACCCAAATGTCGCTGCAAGAAATATCTGCCCGGATAACCAAAGCCGAAACTGCCTCGGGGCGGGACGTCGGGGCCGTGAAGCTGATCGCCGTGTCAAAGGTTCAGCCGAATGAGCGTGTAGCGGAAGTGCTTGCTTTAGGGCATCGCTGTTTCGGTGAAAACAGGGTTCAAGAAGCCGTCGGAAAATGGCCGGGATTCAAGCTGCAATATCCGGATGTCGATTTGCACCTGATTGGCCCCCTGCAAACGAACAAAGCCCGCCAGGCGTTGGATCTGTTCAGCACGATCCATTCTGTTGACCGCCCCAAACTGGCCAATACTCTGGCCCGGCTCGCGCAAGAGGTCGGCACTTGCCCGGATCTGTTCATTCAGGTCAATACCGGTGAAGAAGAACAAAAGGCAGGAATCCTACCCGCCGAGGCGGATGCATTTATTGCCGATTGCCGCGGGCTCGACCTTCCGATTCAGGGCCTGATGTGCATTCCGCCTGTCGAGGAAGAGCCATCTCTGCATTTCGCCTTGCTTGCCAAGATAGCTGAACGCAATGGTCTGAAAGGGCTATCCATGGGGATGAGCAGCGATTTCGAGCAGGCCATTGCACTTGGCGCTACCCATGTGCGCGTCGGTTCGGCCATTTTCGGTGAACGAGTTAAGCCTGAGGGATAATCAGCCGCGTGCCTGGCTCGATTCGACGTGCGATCCACCGCAGATGGTCGCGCCGAAAGGCAACGCAGCCTTCTGTAGGAAAACCAGGCCGTCGCCATTGATGCAGGAAAATTGCTGAACCGCGCCCGGCCACCGCATTGGGCCAGTTCCAGTCAGTGATCAGAACCAGATCGTAAAGCGGGTCCGCGCGGCGGAGTTTTTCGTGGCTGAAAGGATAAGGTGCGCTGACCATATGATTGTACTGCGCGTCTTCCACATCATCTGACCAGAGGTCCTGAGGACCGATTGGGATGGCCCAAGGCGACGGTCTTGCGAGCCGGTCGGGCCGGTACAGCATACCAACGATGTTGAGGCAGCCGGTCGGCGTGGCGCCGTCCCCCTCACGCTTGCTGTTGCTTAACCCACCTTTCCCGATCGAACAGGGAAAATACCCGCCGCGAAAACGAACGCCGCGGCGGGTTAGAACCAGATCTGCGGGTGTCACAGCAAATGTCCCGACTTGGCTGCTTTGGTGGCCAGATAGTCGCGGTTATGGGCAGTTTCGCCGACTTTCAGCGGGACGCGCTCGGTGACGGCGATGCCGGTCTTCTCCATCATCGCGATCTTGGCGGGGTTGTTGGTCAACAGCCTTACGGAACTGAAGCCGAGCAATTTCAGGATGTCCGAGCCCAGACGGAAATCGCGCTCGTCATCCTCGAACCCGAGACGGTGATTGGCCTCGACTGTATCGAACCCTTGATCCTGCAGGAAATAGGCGCGCATCTTGTTGGCCAAGCCAATCCCGCGGCCTTCCTGATTCAGATACAGAAGTACTCCTGCCCCTTCAGACCCCATCTGGGCCAGGGCCCCACGCAGTTGTGGCCCGCAATCACATTTCAAGCTGCCCATCAGATCACCGGTGAAGCAGGCCGAATGCAGCCGAGCCAATACCGGTTTGCTGCGGTCGGGGCGGCCGATCTCTATTGCGTAATGTTCCTCGCCGCCATCTTCAGGGCGAAAAACGTGCAGGCGCCCGGCTTCGGATACCTCCATCGGCAGTCGGGCGGCCACGACCTCATTCAAAAGGCTTCGATCCGACAGATGTGGCGCGGCGCGGGTATGGTCAATACATGTCAGGCCATGTGCAGTAGCGAAGGTTCGACCATCTTGAACAGGAACAACGATTGCCGCCGGCAGAAGGTGGGCTGACTTGGTCAAAGCAATGGCAATGCGATGCAGATTGGCGTTGCCCTGACGCTCTGTCATCAGTGGGCCTTTCATAGGCGCGTTCAGATCGTCCGAGGGATCGGCCACCGCCTGCACCCAGGCAACATCGGCATCTGCCGGAACGATCACACGCGCCAGGTCACCGTCATAGGCCCGTGCCTTTAATGTCTCGGCCCGTCGGACAGTCACTGCGACTACAGGATCGCCACCCAGACCTTGCAAGTCGGCAAGCCGCTGTGCGCTCAGCGTTTCCGACGCAATGGCCAATACGCTAAAGCCGGTGTCATCCGTCAGGGCGACCGGCAAGCCCATGCGCAGGTCAGCCCGTGCCCGAGCAAGCAGTTCCGAGATATCCGGGATAAGACTCATCTATTGTTACCCTGTAACGATCAGCCCTTCATGTAGCCTGATCAAAAGGAAATGTGAAACAATTCCTCATCCTGGGACACGAGGGCGTGAAACGGTTGCAGCAAACCTTGTTGATTGCATCTTTCGCGCGCAAGTGGTGGAAAAGGGCTTAGGAGGACCGGATATGGCACAGCTAAAGAAAATCCTGCTAGTGGATGATGATGAGGATCTGCGCGAAGCGTTGAGCGAACAGCTCGTGATGACCGAGGATTTTGATGTATTCGAAGCGTCGGACGGGGCATCAGCCATGGAGCGGGCTCGCGAGGCGATTTACGATCTGGTCATTCTGGATGTTGGCTTGCCCGACACGGATGGGCGCGAGCTGTGCCGCCTGATGCGCAAGCAAGGTGTGAAAAGCCCGATCCTGATGTTGACCGGTCATGACAGTGACGCGGACACCATCCTGGGTTTGGATGCCGGTGCCAATGACTATGTTCCCAAGCCGTTCAAGTTTCCGGTTCTTCTGGCACGTATCCGTGCACAGCTTCGCCAGCATGAACAATCAGAAGACGCGGTATTTGTGCTCGGGCCTTATACTTTCAAGCCGGCGATGAAGATGCTGATCACCGACGAAGACCGCAAGATTCGACTGACCGAGAAGGAAACCAATATCCTCAAGTTCCTGTACCGGTCCGCCGACGGTGTCGTCGCCCGTGACATTCTGCTGCATGAGGTCTGGGGCTATAATGCCGGTGTCACCACACATACGCTGGAAACTCATATCTATCGCCTGCGTCAGAAGATCGAGCCCGATCCATCCAACGCGCGCCTTTTGGTCACAGAATCGGGTGGATATCGCTTGGTATCGTAACTTGATGTGGATTGACTTGGATCAAAGTGATACCCTGTAGACATCTTTAAGTTACTCCCAACCCGTACATGTCCGGGTAATGACATGTACCTCCCTGTTGGACTGCCGGGCCTGATGGCCCGGCCTTTTTTGTTTGTGCTGCAAAATGTTTTGCGGCTCCTAGCGGATTGCGACAAAGTATTTGTTCATGTAATGTTCTATTTCTGGAGTGCAAAATTGGAGGCGAAAGTGATTCATGGAAGTTGCCTGTGTGGCGCCGTAAAATTCCAACTTACCAGTGAACCTTCGGTTATGGGAACATGCCATTGTTCGCGTTGTCGGAAGGCAGGTGCAAGCACTGTTGTCTTCGTCAAGAAAGATGATGTTGTTTGGCTGGACGGTAAGGACCGAGTTGTCACTTACCAACCTGAACCGCCCTATAAATATGGCAGGTGTTTCTGCGATACCTGTGGGACGTCGTTTGGTGAAATTCTGGCTGATGCGGACAGTTTTCCGATTGCGGCCAATGCGCTGGACACTCCGTTTGATCTGAAAGTCCAGTTTCACGAATCCGTATCTGAGAAACCGCATTGGTACGAGATTTGCGATGATGCGCCCCAATCCTCAGGGCATCCGTCCTGATAATTTCTTTTACGATGGTACCTGTGAAAGCACCGCGTTAGGGTGCGCCAACCGCGACAGAGGAATTCCCTATGCCTTTTACTCTTGCCACATGGAACATCAACTCGGTCCGCCTGCGCGAGCCTATCGTGCTGAAATTGTTGCGCGAAGAGGCGCCGGATGTTCTGTGCCTGCAGGAATGCAAGTCTCCGGTGGACAAGATCCCCACCGAAGGGTTTGCCGAACTGGGTTACACTCACATGGTTGCGCGCGGGCAAAAGGGCTACAACGGCGTTGCGATCCTGTCTCGCCTGCCGATGGTCGAGGCGGGCGACATGGATTTCGCAGATCTCGGCCATGCGCGCCATATCGCGGGGCGGCTGGAAAACGGCGTGACGATTCACAATTTCTATGTCCCTGCGGGCGGTGATGTGCCGGATCGTGAGGTGAATGAGAAATTTGGCCAGAAGCTGGATTACCTGACCGATATGCGTGACTGGTTCCACGCGGAAAAGCCGGAAAAATCCATTCTGGTTGGTGATCTGAATATCGCTCCGCGTGAGGATGATGTCTGGTCGCACAAACAGTTGCTCAAGGTCGTTTCGCATACACCGGTCGAGGTCGAGGCTTTGGCCGAAACGCAGGACGCAGGCGGTTGGGTCGATGTCACCCGGCAGGACATCCCCGAAGGGCAGCTTTATAGCTGGTGGTCCTATCGCGCGCGGGATTGGGACGTGGCCGACAAGGGGCGGCGGCTGGATCACGTCTGGGCGACCCCGGATATCTCGAATGCAGGCCATTCCAGCCGCGTTCTGCGCAACGCGCGCGGGTGGGAAAAGCCCAGTGATCACGCCCCGGTCTTTGCGACCTTTGACGTCTGACGTAAAACTCTGCCCTTGGTTTCCGGGTCAAGCGACTGCATATAGAGCGCAAGTTTAATCGAAAGAGTGACAGCCATGGACCTTCTGAACGGCGCAGACACCCCCGCCACCGATCTGATCAAGGACGGGACCGAAGCCACTTTTATGGCGGATGTGGTCGAAGCCTCGCAGGACGTGCCGGTCATCGTTGATTTCTGGGCGCCGTGGTGCGGCCCATGCAAAACGTTGGGCCCGCTGTTGGAAGAGGCTGTGACCGCCGCCAAGGGTGCGGTCAAGATGGTCAAAGTCAATGTGGACGAAGCACAGATGATCGCTTCACAGATGCGCGTTCAGTCTATCCCGACCGTGTATGCCTTTCACAAAGGCCAACCGATCGACGGATTTCAGGGCGCAGTGCCCGGATCCGAGATCAAAGCATTTGTAGATCGCGTGATCGAGGCGACAGGTGGCGAAAGCCCGGGTGGTCAACTGGACGATGCTGTCGAGGCTGCCGAGGAAATGTTGACCGAAGGTGCTGCGGGGGATGCGGCACAGACCTTTGCCGCCATTCTGGGCGAAGATCCGAACCACGCCGCTGCCTATGGCGGGCTGGTACGCGCGCATATCGCCACGGGTGATCTGGAGCAGGCCGAAGCAATTCTGAACGGGGCCCCGGCGGAGATTTCCACATCGCCAGAGCTTGAAGCGGCAAACGCACAGTTGGAACTGGCCAAGCAAGCGGCAGATGCCGGCCCGGTGGCCGAATTGACCGCAGCGGTTGAGGCCGATCCTGACAATCATCAGGCACGGTTCGATCTGGCGCAGGCCCTGCATGCCAATGGCGAGGTTGAAGAGGCGGTGGCGCAGCTGCTGGAAATGTTCCGCCGCGACCGTGAATGGAACGACGGCGCGGCCAAGTCTCAGCTGTTCACGATATTTGATGCGCTCAAACCTAATGATCCGATTGTTCTGAACGGGCGGCGCAAGCTCAGCTCGATGATATTTGCCTAATTCTGGATCAGAGCTACACTCGGGTACATGATGCATCCCGCTGATCTGCCGGAAACGGTATCCGTTTTCCCTTTGCCCGGGGCGCTGTTGCTGCCCCGATCGCGCTTGCCGCTGCATATATTTGAGCCGCGCTATCTGCAGATGCTGGACGACGCTTTGAAAACCCAGGAACGGTTGATCGGGTTGGTTCAACCGAATCCCTGTCAAAGCAACGAAAACAAGCTGCACCAAATTGGCTGCGCGGGGCGGGTGACGCAGTTTTCCGAAACTGAAGACGGCCGCTATCTGATCACTCTGACTGGCATCTCCCGGTTCCGTATTCAGGCCGAGTTGGATGCATTTACCCCATACCGCCGTTGTAACGTGACCTGGCGCGGGTTTGACCGTGATCTTGGCAAGGTCGAGCACGACGAGGGGTTTGATCGCGTGGGGCTTATGAAGCTGTTGGAAAAGTTCTTTTCGTCGCGAAAGTTGTCGGCTGATTGGGATATGTTGAAAGACGCGAATGATGAACTGCTTGTGAATTCGCTGTCGATGTTGCTGGATTTTGATCCGGAAGAAAAACAAGCCTTGCTAGAGGCTCCCTGTTTGCGCACCCGGCGCGAGACTTTGGTGACACTGATTGAATTCGCCATGCGCGGCGGAGCGAATGAGGAAACACTACAATGACCACCGTTGAACACGCTTTTGACCGCCACATGCTTGAGGCGCTAATTTGTCCGAAGACGCATACAACGCTGCATTATGACGCTGAAAAGCAGGAACTGGTGTCAAAAGCGGCGAGTTTGGCCTTTCCTATCCGCAATGGCATTCCTGTCATGTTGGTGGATGAGGCGCGCGAGCTGGACTAGATCGCCCGACCCTGCAGTAGTTTTGGCAGGTCCCCAGTCAGGCCGGCGGCCTCGCGCACGAAACCGCGACGCAGGCCGGGTAGTGACCCGACGACGCCCATCCCGATATCCCGTCCGATCCGTAGTAGAGGATTGTCGTTGGAAAACAGTTTGTTGAACATATCCGTCGCCATCGCCAAAGACGCGGTATCAAACCGTCGCCATTCCTGAAAACGCTCCAAAACCAGTGGCGAACTAATATCTTCCCCGCGCCGTCCGGCCAGGGTCAGCACCTCGGCCAGGGCGCCCACGTCGCGCAGGCCCGCATTCAGGCCCTGGCCTGCAATCGGGTGCATTCCATGGGCTGCGTCTCCGACCAGTGCCATCCGTTCTCCGATGAAAGAGTTGGCGATGGTCAGGTTCAGCGGATAGGTAAACCGATCTCCGGCCAGACGGATTTCGCCCAGGAAATCGCCGAATCTGGGGCGCAGGACCTGCAGATAGTCCTCCTCGGGCAGGGCGTTGATGCGCTTGGCCATTTCTGTTCGCTCGCTCCAGACGATAGAGCTGCGATTGCCGGTCAGAGGCAGAATGGCCAAAGGGCCGGGTGGCATGAAGAACTGATGCGCGATGCCATGATGCGGCAAGTCATGTTCGATGGCGCAGACCAGCGCGGTCTGCCCGTAATCCCATCCTGTGCGTTTGATCCCGGCACGTTCCGCAGTGCCGCTGCGACGCCCATCGCATCCGATCAGCAGCGCACCCTTGACGACCGCGCCATCATCCAATGTCAGGCTGACGCCTGTTCCCGAGGTCTGCTGTGACACTACCGTCTTGCCGCTGATCTGGGTAATGGCCTTTTCCGCGGCCATCGCGTCCAGAAAGGCACGGCGCAGGTGGCGGTCTTCGACCATAAAGCCCATCGGACCTTCTTCGATCTCGGCATGGTCGAAATGCATGAAAAACGGCGACGGGCCAGCGCCTGCATGGCCATCGGTGACCTTGATTTCGAGCATTGGCTGGGCGTGTTTGGCAACCCGTGTCCAAACCCCAATCGCCTCTAGCAGGCGCTGCGAGGCCAGGGCCAACGCATAGGCTCTGCCGTCAAAAGCCGCATTTTTGCGAACCTTTTCGGCCAGCGCGTCAATGACGGTAACTCTGTGCCCTGTTTGTGCCAGTGCCAAAGCCAAAGCGGGGCCATTCAGGCCGCCGCCGACGATCAGGATATCCGAGCTCTGTTCCATGCTGCGCACTATGCGCGCCCATTCGGGATTGTCCATGTGCGGTCCTGTCGCTACCGTCGCTGGGAATGCAGAAATCGAAGGGGGCAGTGATGCAGGATTGGTTGTCGATGACGGCTTGTGATCTGGGTCGGGGCATTGGCATGGGCCAGATTGACCCGGTTGAACTGACAGAGACCTTTCTGACTGCGATAGCAGCCCACCCGCATCGCGACCGAATCTATGCCCGCGTGACCGAAGCGCGCGCCCGAGCCGAGGCTGAGGCGGCGCAGGAGCGGGCCAAGCTGGGATTGCGCCGATCATTGTTGGATGGGGTGCCGATCAGTTGGAAAGACCTGTTCGATACTGCCGGGACTGCCACCGAGGCAGGAACGGCACTGCTGAAAGACCGGGTTCCCAAAACTGATGCAGTCGTGCTGCGAAATGCCAGTGCCATGGGCGCTGTATGTCTTGGCAAAACCCATATGAGCGAGCTGGCTTTCTCGGGTCTGGGCCTGAACCCGATCACCGGAACACCGCCCTGCATCGATGATGAGGATGCGGTTCCCGGCGGTTCATCCTCGGGGGCTGCGGCTTCCGTGGCTTGGGGGTTGGCAGCTTGCGCGATCGGCTCGGATACCGGTGGGTCAGTGCGGATACCGTCAGCCTGGAACAATCTGGTCGGGCTGAAAACCACTGCCGGGCGGGTCAGCCTGGAGGGTACAGTCCCGTTGTGCCTGCGGTTTGATACCGTTGGACCGCTGGCCCGCTCGGTCGAAGATGCGGCCCATATGCTGGCCGTGCTGGAGGGCGGGACGCCAGCTGATTTGCGCGGAGCCAATCTAAAGGGGCGTCGTTTCGCGGATTTGCAGACTGTCGCCAAGGATGATTTGCGCGCAGAGCCGCGTGTCGCTTACGAGGATGCCCTGGATCGGTTGCGTGAGGCCGGTGCAGATATCCTGCCTCTTGAGGTCCCTGAACTAGCCGACGCGATGGGGCTGTCGGGGGTTCTTTACACCACCGAAGCCTATGGCCTGTGGCGCGATGTGATTGAGGCCAACCCAGATGTGATGTATCCCGAAATACTCGAACGGTTCCGTGCCGGACGAAATGCTTCGGGCCCCGATTATGTTGCAGCCTGGTCAAGGCTGAAGGCGTGTCGCGGTGCATGGGACGTGGCCACTGCCGGGTTTGACGCCGTTTTGGCCCCAACTGCACCGATCCTGCCGCCTAATCTTGAACGGCTGATGAGCGATCATGACTATTACGTCACCGAAAACCTGCTGGCTTTGCGGAACACCCGGATCGGCAACCTCATGGGGCTGGCAGCGCTGACCTTGCCGACCGGAAAACCGGGCTGCGGGCTGATGATGATGGGTTATCCGGGGTCCGAAGAGGCGCTTTTGCGGCTTGGTTCCGCGGCCGAGGCCGCATTGGCCTGAATGCCACAATCCCCTGGTTCGGCACCGCTTTGTCTGGACGAAGCCCCGCCCGGACTGTAACCTGCTTGAAAACGGGGCGAAATGATCCCGATATTGAGGCAGTAGTTATGAATTTCCCCGAGCGGTTTTCGAACCTTCCGGAATACGCATTCCCGCGCCTGCGCACCCTGTTGGATCATCACCAACCGGGCGGTGAAGTGATTCACATGACCATTGGCGCGCCGATGCACGCTTTTCCGGCCTGGGTCAGCGACGTGATTGCGGAAAATGCTGCCGGTTTTCAGGGATATCCGCCGAATGAGGGTTCGGCCGAGCTGCGCGGTGCGATCACTGACTGGATTGCACGCCGTTATGGCGTCACGATGGATCCGGACACGCAGGTTATGGCCCTGAACGGGACGCGCGAAGGGCTGTATAACGCCGCCATGGCGCTGTGCCCCGAACAGAAATACGGACAAAAACCGGTCGTTCTGTGCCCGAACCCGTTCTATCAGGTCTATATGGTTGCCTCGATCTCGGTCGGGGCTGATCCGGTTTTTGTCCCGGCCACGGCGGCCACAGATCATCTGCCGGACTATGCGGGATTGCCCGCGGATGTGCTGAACCGCACTGTCGCCGCTTATATCTGCTCACCGGCCAACCCGCAGGGCGCAGTTGCCACGCGTGAATACTGGGTCGAGCTGATCCGGTTGGCTGAAACATATGATTTCCGCATCTTCGCCGATGAATGCTATTCCGAGATTTACCGCGACACAGCGCCTACAGGTGTTCTGACGGTCGCAAAGGAACTGGGCGCTGATCCTGAACGGATCACCCTGTTCAACTCGCTGTCAAAGCGGTCGAACGTGGCCGGGCTGCGGTCTGGCCTGATTGCAGGCGGGCCGGAAACGATCAAGCGGGTCAAGCAGTTACGCAATTATGCAGGCGCGCCATTGCCGCTGCCGTTGCAGGCCGCCGCCGCAAGGCTCTGGGCCGATGAGGCGCATGTGGACGAGAATCGCGCGCTCTATCAGGAAAAATACGCCATCGCAGACCAGGTGTTTGCAGGCATCCAGGGCTATATGCCGCCCGAGGCAGGGTTCTTTCTGTGGCTGCCGGTCGAGAATGGCGAGGAAACCGCATTGAAACTGTGGCAGCAGACCGGAGTTCGGGTGCTGCCGGGTGCATATCTTTCTCAAGGTGATCCGGGGCAAAACCCGGGCGAGCAATTTATCCGGGTCGCTATGGTGGCCCCAAAAACAGAGATGCGGCAGGGGCTGATCACGCTCCGCGACTGCATCTATTCGTGAGGTACGAGGGCAAAATGGCATCATATAACGCGCGCAACCGCGATCCATTGCTGGACAGCACGACTCAGGCCGCCATCGAAAGGCGCAGCAAAGAGTTGATCGGCATCGCCCTGATCCTACTTGGGTTGGCTTCGGCGGCGATGATCTGGTCCTACACACCGGATGACCCGAACTGGATGGTGTCGACGGATGCACCAGTGCAGAACTGGATGGGTCGTGTTGGTGCCTCGATCGCGGCGCCATTGTTCATGATTGTCGGTTGGGGCAGTTGGAGCATCGCGTTGGTTTTGATCGGCTGGGGTGTGCGTTTTGCCGGGCATTTCGGTGAAGATCGTGCCGTCGCGCGCCTGATATTTGCACCGATCTGGATCGCCATTGTCTCGGTCTATGCGGCGACATTAGTGCCGGGTGAGGCTTGGCGCGTAACGCATAGTTTTGGTCTGGGTGGATTGTTTGGGGATACGGTCATGGGGGCCTTCCTGACCTTGTTGCCCATATCCTCGCATTTTATTGTCAAGCTGATGTCTCTGGCGATGGCTATTGGGATGCTGACGCTGGGCGTGTTTGTTCTTGGTTTCACCAAGGATGACGTGCGCAAGGGGTTCCGCGCCTTCCTGCTGGGGCTGGTCATGTCCTATGACATATTGATGAATCTGCTGGGCCGTGGGGCTGCCGCAACAGCGGAGGCTGCGCGCGAACGTCGTGCCCAATGGGACGAACGCAAGTTGGCCCGCGCCGAAGGGGCCGTGTTCGACGACGAGATTGCCTTTGCGGACCCTGTTTTCAACGAGCCACTTCTGGAAGCGCCCGAACCGGTAAAGACCGGCCTTCTGTCGCGCATTCCTGATCTGATCCGCCGCCCGGACCCTATGCCCGAACCCGAGCTGATCGACCGTGAACCTGTCGCGGGTTACGAGGAAATGCCGGGTGAGGACCGTATCCGTTCAAAGATTTCTGCCGCCGTGCGCAACCGTAAGGTTGCAGTCGGAGAGATGGCTCCTGAGCCCGATCCCGACCTGCCGCTGACCAAAGGGCGGGGCCGTGGACCTGATCCGTTGATCCTGAATGCAGGTCATGCCGACGAACTGCCGCCAGAGCCGCCGGTGACATCAACCGGGCTGCCGCCCGAGCCGATGCTGTCAGCGCAGCCTGAAACAGAATGGCAGGAACCGTTGCATCAGGATTTTGCGCCCGAGCCGGATTTCGATGACGAGGCCGTTTTCGAGGATGACGCCGATGAGATGCCGCAAGCCCGCCCGGCGATGAAAATCCCCGTGGCCGAGCCGCGCAAGCCGGTGGTTGCTCAACCCGTGCGCCGCACCCCGCCACCCTCGCGCCGGGCCCAGGCCGAGGCCCAGCCCGCGTTGTCGTTCGAAGAAAAGCACTCCGATTTCGAACTGCCTCCGCTGGGCCTGCTGTCCAACCCCTCCAGCATTCAGCGCCATCACCTGAGCGATGAGGCCCTGGAAGAGAATGCGCGGATGTTGGAAAATGTGCTGGATGACTATGGCGTCAAAGGTGAGATCGTCAGCGTCCGCCCCGGTCCGGTTGTCACCATGTACGAACTTGAGCCGGCTCCGGGTTTGAAAGCCAGCCGTGTTATTGGTCTGTCGGATGACATTGCCCGCTCGATGTCGGCCCTCTCGGCGCGGGTTTCGACCCTGCCGGGCCGCTCGGTCATCGGGATCGAACTGCCCAATGAAAACCGTGAAATGGTGGTGCTGCGCGAAATCCTTTCGAGCCGTGACTTCGGAGACGGCAATCAGGCGCTGCCTTTGGCGCTGGGCAAGGATATTGGCGGTGAATCCGTTGTGGCCAATCTGGCCAAGATGCCCCACCTGCTGATCGCGGGGACCACCGGTTCCGGTAAATCGGTGGCGATCAACACGATGATCCTGTCGTTGCTGTATAAGCTGACGCCGGATGAATGCCGCCTGATCATGATCGACCCCAAGATGCTGGAATTGTCGGTCTATGACGGCATCCCGCATCTGCTCTCACCCGTGGTGACCGACCCGAAGAAGGCGGTTGTCGCCTTGAAATGGGTCGTGGGAGAGATGGAGGATCGCTATCGCAAGATGTCCAAGATGGGCGTGCGTAACATCGCGGGCTATAACGGCCGCGTGAAGGACGCGCTGTCCAAGGGCGAAATGTTCAGCCGCACGGTCCAGACCGGTTTTGACGACGAAACGGGTGAACCGATGTTCGAGACCGAGGAATTCGCACCCGAGTCGATGCCCTATATCGTTGTTATTGTCGACGAGATGGCCGACCTGATGATGGTCGCTGGCAAAGAGATCGAGGCCTGCATCCAACGTCTGGCGCAGATGGCGCGGGCCTCGGGTATCCACCTGATCATGGCCACGCAGCGCCCCTCGGTCGATGTGATTACCGGCACGATCAAGGCGAACTTTCCGACCCGGATTTCCTTCCAGGTGACGTCAAAGATCGATAGCCGCACCATTCTTGGTGAAATGGGCGCCGAACAACTGCTGGGTCAGGGTGACATGCTGTATATGGCGGGTGGCGCGAAGATCACACGTTGCCACGGTCCGTTTGTCTCGGATGAAGAGGTCGAGGAAATCGTCAACCATCTGAAGCAATTCGGCCCGCCGGATTATATGAGCGGTGTGGTCGATGGACCGACCGAGGAAAAGGCTGATAATATCGACGCTGTTCTGGGTTTGAACACCGGGGGCAACACCAATGGCGAAGACGCCCTTTACGATCAGGCCGTGGCGATTGTGATCAAGGATCGCAAATGCTCGACCTCGTATATCCAGCGGAAACTTGCCATTGGCTATAACAAAGCTGCGCGTCTGGTTGAGCAGATGGAGGACGAAGGCATTGTTTCATCGGCGAATCACGTCGGAAAACGCGAAATCCTGGTGCCAGAGCAATAGGATATTTAATAACAAGGGCAGAGCGCTTATCTGGGTCTTATGAAACAGATTGCTTTTGCCCTTGCACTGACACTGGCCACACCCGCCGCCTGGGCTGCGGACAAGTTGCCGCTGTCGCAGATATCGAATTACCTGAATGGTCTGAAAACTGTCGAGACGACATTTACACAGGTCAATGATGATGGCTCACTGAGCACAGGAAAGCTGTGGATCGCACGGCCTGGAAAGATGCGGTTCGAATATGACCCGCCAGACAGCGCCGTTGTGTTGGCACGCGCTGGCACCGTTCAGATTTTCGATCCGAAATCCAATCAACCGCCCGAGCAGTATCCGTTAAAGCGAACACCTCTGTCTCTGGTTCTGGCACGGAATGTCGATCTGGGTCAGGCTAATATGGTGGTTGGGCATGACTTTGACGGAACGGCCACTGTCGTGACAGCACAGGACCCGAAAAACCCTGACTCCGGTCGAATTGAGCTGATGTTCACTGGCGATCCGGTTGAGCTGCGAAAATGGGTGATCCACGATAATGCAGGCGGACAGACAACGGTTCTGCTGGGACAGCTTGATACCGAAAAAAATCTAAGCAGCAGCTTGTTTTCGAACAAGAACAGAAGCGGGTCAGGCAATCGCTGACCCGCTGTTTGTTCAGTAACGACAGCCTGACAGTTGCGCCTGGTACATCCGGGCGCGCGCATCCACATCATTGGCCACGTTCAGCAACCACGTCTTGCTGTAATGGCTGCCGCGGGCATAACCGGTATGGCCTTCATGATAGGCCAGATACTGATTGCGCGTGTCGCTTGGCTGGATGCCATTCCGCTCATAGCTTTTGTTCATGTACCAGCCGATGAAATCCGAAGCGTCGCGGATACGGTCCCGCTTGGCCCGGCGTTTGCCGGTTTCGCGCTGATACTCATCCCATGTCCCGTCCAGCGCCTGGCTGAAGCCATAGGCGCTGCTCTGGCGGCCCATCGGGATCACACCCAGAACATATTGATGCGGTGTGCGCGCATCGTGTTTATAGCGGCTTTCCTGATAGATCGTCGCCATCTGAACGTGAACGGGGATGCCCCATTTCCGTTCGGTGCTTTTGAACGCCTTGATGTATTCCGGCCGTTCACGTGCAATGCTGCATGCATCATTCAGCTTGCTGGGCGGTTGTTTGGAACCACCCCCGCAGGATGCCAAAAGCAGCACCCCGAAGAGTACGATAAGAATTCTGCTCATGTGCCTCGTGCCTTTTTTCTTCATTCTAGCGCAGATTGAGCGATTAGGAAATCACAATCGCTACAGAACAATAGCTAGAATTATAGGCAAAGCGCCGACGGACATCAGGGTTGAGACCATAACCAGCCCGGCAACAGCGTCGGAATCCGCCTCGAACCGTTCGGCCAGCAGGTATGAGGTTACGGCAACCGGCGTACACATCTGCACCACTAGAACGCCGAACGCGACGTTATCCAGATCAAACCCTTTTGCGATTGCCCATGCCAGGGCAAAACACACGATCAGTTTCAACGCCGATAGCCAGACCGCTTGCCCTAGCTTTCTGGTGGTCAGCCGCGCAATCGCAACACCAAGCGTGATCAGCATCATCGGAATCGCCATCTGTCCCAGCAGGTCCAGCGTATTGGTCACGAAGACAGGTGTTTGCCAGCCCTGCCACAGAAACAGCGCCCCCAGCAGAGTAGCCCAAACCATGGGTTCACGTGCTACCTTGCCGAAAGCGCCTTTTCCCGCCACCAGGTAGATCCCGTAAGTAAAGGAAAACAGGGCGGTAACGGCCAGAAATATCACCGCGAAACCCAAGCCTGCCTGCCCAAATGCAAAAATGGCCAGAGGCAGGCCCAGATTCCCCGTGTTGCCGAATATCAGCGGCGCCAGATAGGTGCGCCTTTCCAGCTTGCTGGCCCGGACAAATACGCCAAATGCGACCGCCAGCCCGACATGGCCTGTGATGGCGGCCAAAGTGAACCGGGTCAGCTCTCCGGGCGGGATCTGGGTTTGCATCAGGGCCACGAAAATCAGGCTGGGCACGGCGAGCGTCACCGCAAGGCGGGTCACAAATTGCAGCCTGTATTCAAAGCCAAGTTTGACCCAGGCAAACCCGATCCCCGCCAAGAGGAAGACCGGGGCCACGATTTCGAGTACTGTCAGTAAGAGGTTCACAGACTGTTTCCCATTATTTTAGATCAATGATTGGCATTCCTATGAGGAAACGGGTAGTAAGACCTTTGGGGGCAAACGTGATGCTAAAGACACAAGCAAAGTACCGGCTGGGCCAAGTCGTCCGCCACAAAAAACATCCCTTCCGAGGGGTGATTTTTGACGTGGACCCAGAGTTTTCAAATACCGAAGAATGGTATCAGGCCATTCCCGAAGACAGCAGGCCGATCAAGGATCAGCCGTTTTATCATCTGTTGGCGGAAAATGACCAATCCTTCTATGTTGCTTATGTTTCTGAACAAAATCTGATTGCCGACCAGTCCGGAGAACCGGTCGAGCATCCGGATATCCCCGATATGTTTGGTCCGTTTGAAAACGGCGCATATCCGTTGCATTTCCATTTGAACTAAAAATGGAAGCGCGGGTGAAACCGGGCCCATACTGTCAATAACCAAGCGCGCACCCATCTTTTCGCGGATCGCTTGCGCCTTGCAAAACGCCGCTCTTCTGGATTCGGATCGCTTGAGCCCCGCCAAGAGGTGTTTCTGAAATCAGAACTTTGTGGCCGATTTCAGATAATTGTTGCGCGACCTTCCGCGAAATTCCGCGTTCCAGTTTCAAGACAGGTCCGTCTGCAAAGGCCCGCGGTGCGTCTATGGCCTGCTGCAGCGCAAACTCATCGTCAGTTAGCAGCGAGACCAGCTTTGTATGTCCTGTGGGCTGAAAGGCACCACCCATCACGCCGAAGGGCATCAGGATTTTGCCTTTCTGTTTCAACATGCCGGGAATGATCGTGTGCATCGGGCGTTTGCCGCCGCCAAACTCGTTCGGATGGCCTGATTGCAACGTAAATCCAGACCCGCGGTTTTGCAGCAGAATGCCGAATTTCTCAGAGGCGATACCCGATCCAAAGCTATGAAAGATCGAATAGATCAGCGATACCGCCATCCTGTCCCTGTCGACCACCGTGATATAAACCGTGTCCTTGTGAATGGCTTCGGTCAGTGGGGCAGCAGCGGGCATGGCATGGTTTGGATTGATAAGCTCTGCCAGCCGATCGGCTGTTGTCTGGTCCCAAAACCTGTCTGCGTGTGTCGTATGATCCGGATCGGCGATGAACCTGTTGCGGGCATCGTAGGCGAGTTTTGAGGCTTCGGCCTCGATATGCAGACGCTCTGCGGATAGCGGATCCATGGATCCGAGGTCAAAGTTCTTGAGGATATTCAGCAGCAAAAGGGCGGTTGCACCTTGGCCATTGGGCGGATGTTCCAGCAGGTCCAAGCCACGATAGTGCCCTGCGACCGGAACTGTGGGTGTGGCAGCGGTCGCGTCCAGATCTTCTGCTGTGTGTACCCCGCCCATGGCCGTCAGGGTCGAGATAATATCTTCGGCGACCTCGCCCGCGTAAAACGCCTTTCGTCCGTATTTGGCGATTCTGCGCAGCACTTCTGCCTGCCCGGCGGACCGGAACATGTCTCCGGTCTTTGGAACGTCTCCTTTCAGCAGATAGTGGTTCCTGGCTGCCCCCTGCAACGTGTTAGCACCCGGGCCCCAATCAAAAGCCACACGTGGGGCGACCGGCACGCCCTGGTCTGCATAGCGGATGGCGGGTTGCAGGATGGCGTCCAGCCCTAGTTTGCCCTCGGTTTCGGCCAGCTGGCAGAACGCCTCGACCGCGCCGGGAATGGTGACCGCATCCGGTGTATTGAGCGGAACTGCAGTCAGGCCCTTATCGCGCAAGCTGCCAGCGTTGGCTGCTGCCGGTGCCCGGCCAGAGCCGTTGAGGGCCCGAACCTCATCTTCTCCGGCGCGGTTGTACAGAACAAAGCAATCTCCGCCCAGGCCGGTCATTTGTGGTTCGCAAAATCCCAAAAGCACTGCCCCGGCGATGGCTGCGTCCATCGCGTTGCCACCTTGCTGTAGAATGCCAAGGGCCGCTTGGGCTGCCAGCGGGTGAGATGTGGCGCACATCCCTTCGGTCGAAAAAACTTCGGATCTGCCTGGTGCCTGAAAATCCCGCATTGCGCTGCCTTCCCGTGTGATCGCGCAGAAGGTATCGCGCGTCCGGGTATTGTCCAGTCAAATCAAAGGGGAAGTTCCTCGGCATCGTTCACTGGGTGGGGGCTGTGACATACGATGCCGAGGGAAGCTATCTGAGCTACAGTTAAGACTTTGATCTTTGTTTGCGGCGCTACAATGGTTCGAAAAGGGCCTTATTGTGACGTTTTATAGCCCTAATCCGCGTCGAGAAAACTGAATCGCAGTGACAACCGGTTGCAGCCTTCGCTACGGTCATAGCGGATTTCACTGGTCAGTTGGTGGATCAGAAACCATCCAAATCCCCCCTCGGGCAGGTCTTCACGTCTTTCCCCCAGAGGTGCAGGTGCACCTTCTGGTACGCGAAAGCCAGGAAGGGGATTGCCGGTATCCGAGATGAGGATTTCCAACCAGTTCTGATGCAGGCGGCAGTGTACCTTTACGCTGGCGGGCGTGGTTCCGGCATAGGCGTGTTCAACGACATTGTTAATGGCTTCGGCCAGGGCAATTCTGACATCAGCCGCTTTGTGTGCAGGCAGCCCTTTGGACGACAGTGCCTGGCTCAACTTGGCAATGCCAGAGCTTGCTTCGACCTCGGTCGCAGCGAAGCTCAAATCGAAACTGATGCCGTTACACATTAGCCTTGCGCCTGTTCAGTTTCTCCTTGTGTTCAATCCGGCGCACCGGACAGTGCGTCATCCATCGTTGGGTAAAGCTTGAACACTGTGTCCATGCGCGTAAGACGAAACACCTTTTCCACAAAAGGCTGAAGACCTGCCAGATCCAGGCGCCGTTCAGCCCCGAGTTGTTTCATGGCTGCGACAATGGCGCCCAAACCACTGGAGTCAATGAATTCGACACCGCTGAGATCCAGAACCACGCGCACAGCCCCACCTTCGGTTTCCGTGCGCATGTTTTCTTTGAACTGAATGGCCATTGCGGCATCAATCCGGTTGGATTGTACAGTAATTATTTGAATATTGTTGGTCGTAGTACTGGACAGGCCCATACGTGACGGTCCTTTAACTGAAATCGCTCGTAGAAATACGCTAGACGGGAATTCTTACCATTCGGTATCCATTGAATGACAAGAATTTAGGAGCGCCCAGATGAAGCAAGTTGTAATCGCCGGAGCAGCACGTACCCCGATGGGTGGATTTCAAGGAATGTTCGATGGTGTTTCTGCCGCCGATCTGGGTGGAGCCGCGATCCGGGCCGCGCTGCAGGGTGCCGGTGCTGAAACGGTTGACGAAGTACTGATGGGCTGCGTTCTGCCAGCCGGTCAGGGTCAGGCCCCTGCACGTCAGGCTGGGTTTGCAGCCGGTTTGGGCCAAGAGGTCCCGGCCACGACGCTCAACAAGATGTGCGGATCAGGGATGAAGGCTGCGATGATGGCCTTCGATCAGATCGCATTGGGCCATGCCAACACAATGATCGCAGGCGGGATGGAGAGTATGACGAACGCGCCCTACCTGTTGCCCAAAATGCGTGAGGGTGCGCGCTTGGGGCACGCTCAGGTCGTCGACCACATGTTTCTGGACGGGCTGGAGGACGCCTACGACAAAGGTCGTCTGATGGGCACTTTCGCCGAAGACTGTGCCGAGGCGTTCCAGTTCACCCGCGAAGCGCAGGACGAATACGCCCTGCAGTCCCTATCCAACGCGCTGGCCGCGCAGGACAGCGGCGCGTTCGACGGTGAAATCACTCCGGTAACCGTCCGTACAAGGAAAGGCGAGGTCACGCAGTCCGCGGACGAGCAGCCGAAAACCGCCCGCCCGGAAAAGATACCTTCGCTGAAACCGGCTTTTCGCAAGGGTGGAACGGTGACGGCGGCCAACGCGTCGTCGATCTCTGATGGGGCGGCAGCTCTGGTTCTGGCGTCAGCTGAAGCCGCCGAAGCGCAATGCCTCTCGGTTCGGGCGCGCATTCTGGGTCATTCCAGCCATGCGCAGGCTCCGGGATTGTTCACGACTGCGCCAGTTCCCGCTGCGCAAAAGCTTTTGGCCAAAATCGGCTGGTCCAATGATGATGTGGATCTGTGGGAAGTAAACGAAGCCTTTGCCGTGGTGCCGATGGCATTCATGCATGAGATGGGTCTGACGCGTGACAAGGTAAATGTGAATGGTGGTGCATGCGCTCTGGGTCATCCTATCGGCGCTTCGGGAGCGCGTATCATGGTCACCCTGCTGAACGCGTTGGAAAAGCGGGATCTGAAACGCGGCGTGGCGGCGATCTGCATCGGTGGTGGAGAGGGGACTGCAATCGCGATTGAGCGCGTTTGACGCGGGGCCGATTCCACCATAGGTCCGGTGCTGTAGAACCTGTTTACAAGATCACTGACCGGACCCGCCCCCCATGACCGTTGACTACGATACGCTGACCAAGACAATCGTCGCCCTAACCGCAGGCGAGACAGATCAAGTTGCTCTGATGGCGACAATCGCCTGTGAGGTTCATCACGCCGATGATCGGTTTGACTGGACGGGGTTCTATCGCGTAACAGATCCGGGCATTTTGAAAATCGGCCCCTATCAGGGTGGTCACGGGTGTCTGGTTATTCCCTTCGGGCGCGGTGTCTGTGGTGCCGCGGCGCGGACCGGAAAGGTACAGTTGGTGGCGGATGTGCATGCGTTTCCAGGTCACATTGCCTGCGCCTCGTCTACGCAGTCCGAACTGGTGCTTCCGGTGCGCAATGCCTCGGGCGAGGTCATCGCGGTTTTTGACATCGACAGTGACCAGCCGGATGCGTTCACGGATGAGGACGCAGAAAAGCTGTCTGCCATATTGTCAAAGGCGTTTTCGGGTGAGTTAAGAGGGGCCTGACGCAAAATCAGCCCGTCTGTTAGACTGGAATGGATACTAATTGCGACTGGCCAAGGCATGATCCCGGACCAATTCACCACAGAGCGGCTTGCCGTCTGCCACTGGCAAGTGGAAGTCTCTGAAGCTGGTCGCCTTTCAGCGTTGACGGCCGAGTTGGCAACCGTCCTGACACCAGCGGTTCTTGAGCCCCTGCCGCCTTCGATGCAGGTCGAAGAAACGCCCAGCGGGATGACCGACTGGATCGCGGCACGCAAGACCGAAAGCGATGTTCTTCTTGTTCGGCTAAGGCAAAATAATCAGCTGATCGGACTGCTGATACTGGCCTCAGAACCCGAAGATCAGGCCGCACCAGCCATTCACCTTGGATATCTGTTTGCCGAACGAGCCTGGGGCTGTGGCTATGCAACCGAACTTGTGTCCGGCTTTATCGCGGCCTGCGGCACGAGCCGCGCCATTCGGTTTTTGGCCGGGGTCGAGCACAGCAATCCCGCCTCTGCCCGTGTGCTACAGAAATCGGGGTTCACGCGATCCTCAGCTCACTCCACCGACGATACCGATATGTATGTCTGCGACATTTCCTAGATCCCATCGGGATCTTACGTGGCTTGCGGATCAAGCCAACTACAGAATGTCTGTGATTAGGAAATATGCCAGCCCGACCTGAGTCGCAAAGATCGCAAACAGCGACAGGGAAAACCGGCCTTTTCGGGACTTGTGATTGAAAATCCTACGCCCGACCAGCGCACCGGGACTGCCGCCCAGTGCCGCCAGCCACAATAGCCTGCGTTCCGGAACCCGGCTTTTTCTGCGTCTGGCGCGCAGCTTGTCCCAACCAAAGGCCAGCAAAGTCAGGCCGTTGATGACCCACAGGTATATAACCGCAATCCACATAGCTGACGGATAGCTAAATGCGTCGATTTTCCCAAGTGAAAAAATGCTTGGAATTTTCACCGATTCGCGGCATCGTGAAAAACACGAGGAAAATTTCACCAGAAATCGGAGAGTTCGGTGAACAGCCAAGCCCCCCACAGTGCAACGCTCGGAGCCGACATTCGCGCATTGCGTAAGGCGCGTGGGTTGACGCTGACCGAGATCGCAGAGCGGTTGAACCGGTCGGTCGGATGGCTCAGCCAGGTTGAACGCGACAAGTCCGAACCGTCAATTTCAGACCTGCGTCAGATCGCGGAATGTCTGGGTGTGCCGATGTCCATGCTGTTCGCCCATTCTGCCGCCCCCGCCAATGAACAAGGCTATGTCGTGCGCGCCGGGTCGCGCCGCCCTATGGGGTCGGGCGAAGAAGGTCTGATCGAGGAACTGCTGTCACCCGATCTGACTGACGATTTTGAGATGGTGCATTCCACCTTTGAGCCGCATTCCAAGATGCAGAATCCGGCGGACCGCCCCACGCAAGAGGTTGGCTATGTGATTTCCGGTCAGTTGAATCTGACCATCGGCGCGCAAAGCTTTTCGGTTGGGCCCGGTGACAGTTTTCGGATCAAGAACGAACCCTATATTTGGGCGAACCCTCATGATGAGCCTGCTGTGGTCATCTGGGTCATCGCACCTCCGGTGTACTGATGAGTTTCGAGGCCTGGACCATATTCGCGCTGTTCTGGGTGGTGTTTGTAACCACACCGGGGCCTAACGCGGTGAACTGTATCTCGAACGGGATGAGCCTGCCCTTCGCAAAAGCGATGCTGGGTGTCTTGGCGATCCTGACCCAAGCCAGCGCCTTTTTGGTTTTGTCGGCGCTTGGGGTGACGGCCTTGATCGCGGCCTCACCCACCGGATTCTTCATCGCCAAGCTGGTGGGCGCAGGGTTTCTGATCTGGCTGGGTGTCCGAGGCTGGAAGGCTGCAGCAAATCCCGCCCCTATTTCCGAACGCCCTGCACGGCATGTCTATCTGCACGCGCTGGCCGTCGCGACAATCAACCCCAAAAGCGTCGCGGGTTATCTTGCTGCATTCTCGCAATTCGTGCAGCCGGATGTGCCGATCTGGGAGCAAATGTTGGTCATCATGCCAACGGCGCTGATCATCACAACGCTCAGCTACATCGGGTTCACTCTTCTAGGTGCGCTTATGGGGCGGGCCGCACTGGGGGCCGTGTTCAACATCTGGGTGCGCCGGGTCATGGCCACCTGTTTCATCATTTATGGCGTGTTGCTGGGCACCACCAGCGCGCCAGCAGCAAGGGGATAAGCGAAATGCATACAGGTTCCTGTCTGTGCGGCTCGGTTGCGTTCAAGATCGAAGGCGATCTTCCTGCCGCCTCGGCCTGCCATTGCGGTCAATGCCGCAAACAGTCGGGTCATGTCTGGGCCTCGACCTCGGCCCATCAAGACGACATCACCTTCACCGCCAGCGATACGCTGAGCTGGTTTCGTGCTACCGACATCGCCCGACGGGGATTTTGCAACGCCTGCGGCTCTTATCTGTTCTGGCAGCATAAGGACGAAGACCGGATTGCCATTGCTATGGGGGCGCTGGATGCACCCACCGGCCTGACCCTCGCCCGCCATATCTTTGTGGCCGACAAGGGCGACTATTACGACATCACGGACGATCTGCCTCAAGAGGCACAGTAACAGGGACTGAAAGACATGAGTGATTTTCCGACAAAAGCCCGCGTGGTTATTATCGGTGGCGGAGTGGTGGGGACATCGTCCCTGTATCATCTGGCCAAAAAGGGCTGGACCGATTGTGTTCTGCTGGAGAAAAATGAGCTGACCGCCGGGTCGACCTGGCATGCAGCTGGCAACGTGCCGACCTTTTCGACCTCTTGGGCGATCATGAACATGCAGCGCTATTCGACCGAGCTTTATGCGCGGCTGGGTGAAGAGGTCGACTATCCGATGAACTATCACCAGTCCGGCTCAATCCGGTTGGCCCATTCGAAAGAGCGGGTGCAGGAGTTCGAGCGGGCAATGGCGATGGGCCGTTATCAGGGCATCGAGATGGAGATGTGGACACCCGAACAGGCCAAAGAGCATTACCCGTTCCTGGAAACTCATGACCTTGAGGGTGTTCTGTTCGACCCGACCGATGGCGACATCGACCCGGCGCAGTTGACCCAGGCACTGGCCAAGGGTGCGCGCGACATGGGGGCGAAGATCCTGCGTTTCTGCCCGGCCACGGGTGTGACCCAGAAGGAAGACAAGACCTGGATCGTGCATACCGACAAGGGCGATATCGAAGCGGACCACGTGGTCAATGCCGCCGGGTATTACGCCCAGCGTGTGGGTGAATGGTTCAAGCCCTTCGGCGGTCGCACCGTTCCGGCCATGGTGATGAGCCACCAGTACCTGCTGACCGACGAAGTGCCCGAGATCGAGGAATGGTCCAAGGCCAATGGTGGTAAAAAGCTGCCGCTTCTGCGCGACGTGGATATCTCGTATTACCTTCGGCAGGAGAAGAACGGATTCAACCTTGGCCCCTATGAGCCCAACTGCAAGGGCCACTGGATGACCGAGGATGATCCGATGCCCGAGGATTTCAGTTTCCAGCTATGGAATGATGATCTGGACCGGATCGAAGACATCGTCACCGACGCGATGGAGCGGGTGCCGCTGATGGGGACCTCGGGCGTGGGCCGGGTGATCAACGGACCCATCCCCTACGCGCCGGACGGGCTGCCGCTGGTTGGCCCGATGCCGGGCGTGACCAACGCGTTTGAGGCGCATACCTTTACCTTCGGCATCGCGCAGGGCGGTGGTGCCGGCAAGGTGCTGGCCGAATGGATCGTCGATGGTGCAACTGAGTGGGATATGTGGGCCGTCGATCCGCGCCGTTACACCGATTACACCGATCAGGATTACTGCAACCAGAAGGGGCTTGAGGTCTATGGCAACGAATACGCCATGCATTTCCCGCACCATGAATGGCCCGCCGCGCGCGACAAAAAGCTGTCGCCTGTCCACACCAAGGTCAAGGAATTGGGCGGCGTGATGGGGCCCTATAACGGCTGGGAACGCGCCAACTGGTTTGCGCAACCGGGCGACGATACCTCTGAAGAAGCGACCCATACCTGGGGCCGTTCGGGGCCATGGGAGAAGCGGATCAAGGAAGAGTGCGAGGCTGTCCGTGATCATTGCGGCGTATTGGACTTGCCCGGATTTTCGCGTTTCATCGTAAAAGGTGAGGGTGCCGCCGAGGCGCTGCGGTCGCTGGTCACCGGCGGTTTGCCCAAGGTGGGTCGCATCAACCTGGTCTATATCTCAGATGGTCGCGGCCGGATCCTGACCGAAATGTCCTGTATCCGCCTCGGCGATGACGAGTTCGTCATGATCACGGCCGCTACAGCGCAATGGCATGACCGCGATATCCTGACCGAGGTAATGCCCACTGGCGTCACCGTCGAGGATGTCACCACCACTCGTGACACGCTGATCGTGACAGGTCCAAAATCGCGCGACATTCTGGCGGGGCTGAGCGATGCGGACCTGTCCAGTGGCTGGCTGACCCATCAATCGGCCACGGTTGCAGGTCAGCCCGCATTCCTGATCCGCGTCTCGTTTGCAGGAGAACTTGGCTGGGAGGTTCACGCGCTGAACGACCATATGCCCGCGATCTATGGCGCGATCCTTGACGCTGGTGCCAAACCGTTCGGGATGTACGCCCTGAACTCTCTGCGCATCGAAAAGGGTTATCGGGCTTGGAAAGGCGATCTGTCCACTGATTACTCTCTGTTGGAAGGCGGGTTGGAACGGTTCGTCAAACTTGACAAACCGCAGGACTTCCCCGGCAAGGCCGCGATCCTGAACGAAAAGCAGCAGGGCGTGAAAAAGGCGTTTGCCACTATGTTGGTCGAGGCAGGTGACGCGGATGCACCCTACATGTCCTGTATCTGGCACAACGGCGAGATCGTTGGCGAAACCACCTCGGGCGCTTGGGGGTATCGCGTTGGCCAATCCATTGCGCTGGGCATGATCCGTCCCGAATTGGCGGTGGCAGGTACCGAGCTTGAAATCGAAATCTTCGGTGAAAAGCGGCGCGCCGTGGTACAGGACGATAAACCGCTCTGGGATCCAGAAAACGAGCGGCTGCGCGCCTGATCGCCCGAAGGAGACCTGCATGAGCACGCGTTATTCAAAACTGGGGCCCGGAGAGGGCCTCAATTATGACTGGGAAAATGACCACACATTTGTGAAGGTTTCGACCCGGGATACTGATGGCGCCTATACGCTCATGGAAGACAATCTGAAGGCCAGCTTTGCGCTTGGCCTTCATCGCCATGAAACCCATGCCGAAAGCTTCTATTTTCTGGAAGGCGAAGTGGACTTCTACGTTGATGGCGACTGGCATCGCTGTAGGCCGGGCAGCACGATGCATGTGCCGCCCGGTATGCCGCATGCCTGCCGCGTTGCTGGTAAAGCACCAGCCAAGATGCTGATGATTTTCCAGCCTGCCGGTTTTGACGGCTTCCTTGCTGAGCTGGCCAAGATGACTGAGGCGGACTTCGCCGATGAGGTGAAAATGGCCGAATTGAACGCGCGGTTTGACATTGTCCCGATGGGCTCTGTGCCGCCTCATCCCGATGACGAGGTCTGATCATGACACTGCCTAAAACGATGTCCGGTGTATTCCTGACCTGTCACGGCGGGCCCGAGGCGCTGGAATGGCGTGACGATATACCCGTCCCAACCCCTGCGCCGGGGCAGGTTCTGGTCCGTGTGGCCGCAGCCGGGGTGAACAACACCGATATCAACACTCGTATCGGCTGGTACTCCTCGGATGTGACCGGCGCTACGGATGCGGTGGATCAAGAGGTCGAAGCCGGAGGCTGGGGTGGCGCGCTGAATTTCCCGCGCATTCAGGGCGGTGACCTGTGCGGCATCGTCGAAATCGCGGGGCCCGAGACCGGGTTCACCCCGGGCCAGCGCGTGACCTGTCCGATCAACCTGCCACGTCCGCGACCGGGCAACCCGACAGGCTTCATCGTGCTTGGGTCCGAGATTGACGGCGCCTTTGCGCAATATTGTTTGGTGCAGGCCGATGACCTTTATGATGTCAGCGCCTCACCCCTGTCCGACAATGAAATCGCTGCCATCCCCTGCGCCTTTGGAACCGCCGAGGCTATGCTGACCCGATCCGGTGTGACTGCCGGGCAAAAGGTGCTGATCACCGGCGCATCCGGTGGCGTCGGCCTTGCCGCTGTGCAACTGGCGGCGCTGCGCGGTGCCTCGGTTTGGGGCGTGACCGGTGCGGCCAAGGCCGAAGCGGTGAAAAGCCAGGGCGCGACCGCCACGTTCAACCGGGATGCGTCGCTGCCCACCGACATGTTCGACGTGGTCATTGACGTGGTGGGCGGACCTGCATGGGCTGACCTGATCCTGGCGCTGAAACCGGGCGGTCACTATGCCGTCGCGGGTGCGATTGCTGGCCCGATTGTTCAAGCCGATCTGCGGGATATCTATCTGCGCGACATTACCATTCACGGCAGCACCCATCAGCCGTTCGAAGTCTTCGGTCGCCTGGTCGAACTGATGAATGCGGGGCGGATCAAGCCCCTGATTTCAAAAACCTATCCGCTGAAAGACATTGCGACGGCGCAAGAGGACTTTCAGTCAAAAACGTTTCCGGGAAAACTGGTTCTGGTTCCCTGAGGAGGTTCATTGATGGCAGATATAACCCTTCTGGATGGGTCTATCGGACAGGAACTGGTCAAACGCAGCGGTGATGCGCCGACGCCTTTGTGGTCGACCCGGGTGATGATGGACCATCCCGAGTTGGTCGGGGATGTGCATGCGGATTATTTCTCACGCGGTGCGACTGTGGCCACGACAAATACCTATGCTGTTCACCGGTCGCGTCTGGACCGTGTCGGCTTGGGTGATCAGCTGCCAGATCTGATCGAGGCGGCCCTGTCGCAGGCCGAGCGTGCGCGCCCGGCGGGTAGGCGCATCGCTGGGGCTTTGGGTCCGCTTCTCGCCTCTTACCGGCCGGACCTGAATCCAGAGGTCGAAGAGGCGGCAGAGAAATTCACCGAACTGGTGGCGATGATGGCAGATCGCGTTGACCTGTTCCTGATCGAAACCGTGTCGTCGGTGCAAGAGGCCGAAGGCGCGTTGCGTGGAACGGAACAGGCAGACAAGCCGGTCTGGCTGGCGCTGTCCGTGATGGATGATGATGGGACGCGGCTTCGGTCGGGTGAGCCATTGTCGGGAATAGCATCTTTGGTTGATCGCTTTACGCCTGAGGCCGTGCTGATCAACTGCTCGCGCCCCGAGGCGGTGCCCGCTGCGCTGAATATTATCGCCACCTTCGGGCGTCCGTTTGGGGCATATGCCAATGGCTTCACCGGGATTACCCAGGAATTTCTACAAGACGCCCCAACCGTCGATGCGCTGCAACAGCGCCACGACCTTGGGCCGGATGAATATGCTGATCAGGCGATGGGGTGGGTGGCGCAGGGTGCAACTATCATCGGCGGATGCTGCGAAGTCGGTCCCGATCACATTCAGCGACTGGCAGATCGGCTGTGCGCTGCTGGCCACAGCATCGTCTGAAGGGGGTAAAGATGCGGCAACGACCAGATAGCTTGACCGACAAGGCGCAGATACATTTCGATGTTCTGGTCGCGCCGGGCTATGTGCTGTTGGAGCTTGCCGCATTGATTGAGGTTCTGAGGCTGGCCAACCGCGTCTGCCCCAACCCGCCCTTCAGCTTTACCTATCGGTCTCTGAAAGGTGGGCCCATTGCCAGCAGCAGCGATGCGACGGTCCAAACTGAACCCGTATCAACCCATCCCAAGGCGGATTATCTGTTTGTGATCGGAAATTCCGACCCTGACCACCCCGATCTGTCTATCGGACGGGTTGTATCGGACTATACGTTCCGAGGCGCTCAGGTCTTTTTGCTGGCCGAAGCTGCCAGCCGCTATATTGACGAATTTGGCACCGCAGACATGGCGACCCATTGGGAAAACGCCTCTTTCCTGAGTGAACGCGGGGCCCGGTTCGAGGCGAAGCTGTCGATAGCCACAGAACAGGGCCAAGTCGTGACCTGCGCAGGGATGGAGGCGACAACCGATGTTGCTTTGTCCGTGATCGGACGCCACATCTCGGGGCCTGCCAAGATGACGGTGGCCAATATCATGCTGCACGAAAATATCCGCGACTTTTCATCGATGCAGCCTTTCTCGGGGGCGCAACTGACAGCTACTGGGGACGCCAAGCTGGATCAATGTATCAAGCTGATGCAGGCCAATATCGAAGACCCCTTACCCATCCAGCAGATTGTCGAGGCATTAAATCTTTCGAACCGATCGCTTGAGCGAAAATTCAAAGCTTTCTTTGGCACCAGTCCAAACGGTTTCTATCGCGAGATGCGGCTGGCGAAGGCTAACAACCTGCTGCTGAACACCACGATGAGCGTTCGGGAAATCGGTCTGGCCTGCGGCTTTCCGAACGGTTTCTCCTCGGTTTACAAAAGCTTTTTCGGGGTCACGCCCTTTGTTCTGAGGCGCGAAAGACGGGCTGCGTCACATAGGTGAAAATCGCCTATAACATGACGCTTTTGGTGCATTTATTGCCGATCTTCCATGGCAACGTGCCCAAAACCTGATTCAGCGGAGACCTCAGGATGGTTGATCTTCCAAACAAAGCCCGAGTTGTCATCATCGGCGGCGGCGTCATCGGATGCTCGGTTGCCTATCATCTGACCAAGAAAGGTTGGAGCGATGTTGTGCTGCTTGAACGCAAGCAGTTGACCAGCGGCACCACATGGCATGCGGCGGGTCTGATCGCTCAGCTGCGGGCCTCGTCCAACATGACCAAACTGGCAAAATACACGCAGGAGCTTTACGGCGCGCTGGAAGAGGAAACCGGCGTGTCCACCGGGCTTAGACGCTGTGGATCGATTACCGTGGCACTGACTGAGGAACGCCGTGAAGAGATCTATCGCCTGGCTGCCATGGCACGTGCCTTTGGCGTTGAGGTCGAAGAGATTTCCAATGAGCGCGTCAAGGAAATGTATCCGCATCTGAATGTCGAAGACGTCAAGGGCGCGGTCTATCTTCCGCTGGACGGGCAGGGTGACCCGGCCAATATCGCGCTGGCCCTGGCCAAGGGCGCACGGCAACGCGGTGCCATTACCAAGGAACGGGTGAAGGTCACCGACATCACCAAACAGGGCCGTACCGTGACGGGCGTGGACTGGGTTGCCGATGACGGCAGCGGCTCGGGCCATATCGAATGTGATATGGTGGTGAACTGCGCCGGCATGTGGGGGCATGAGGTCGGCCGGATGGCCGGTGTGAACGTCCCGCTGCACGCCTGCGAACATTTCTACATCGTCACCGAAGGCATTGACGGACTGTCGCAACTGCCGGTTCTGCGGGTGCCGGATGAATGCGCCTATTACAAGGAAGATGCGGGCAAAATCCTGCTGGGTGCTTTTGAGCCCAATGCCAAGCCCTGGGGGATGAACGGCATCCCAGAGAGCTTTGAGTTTGACCAGCTGCCCGAGGATTTCGACCACTTTGAGCCCATTCTAGAAGCTGCGTGTAACCGGATGCCGATGTTGGCCGAGGCTGGGATTCATACATTCTTCAATGGACCAGAGAGCTTTACCCCCGACGATGCCTATCACCTCGGTCTCGCGCCCGAGATGGACAATGTCTGGGTCGCGGCGGGCTTCAACTCGATCGGCATTCAATCTGCGGGCGGTGCGGGCATGGCGCTGGCGGAATGGATGGATAGCGGCGAGAAACCGTTTGATCTGGGCGATGTGGATATCAGCCGGATGCAGCCGTTTCAGGGCAATAAGCAATATCTGTTTGAGCGTTCGAAAGAGACGCTGGGCCTGCTGTACGCCGACCACTACCCCTATCGCCAGAAAGCCACTGCGCGCGGTGTTCGGCGCACCCCGTTCCATCACCATCTGAAAGAGCAGGGCGCGGTGTTTGGTGAACTGGCGGGCTGGGAGCGTGCAAACTGGTACGCAAATCCGGGGCAGGAGCGCGAATACCAGTACAGTTGGAAACGTCAGAATTGGTTCGAGAACTCAGCTGCTGAACACCGCGCGGTGCGCGAGAATGTGGGCATGTACGACATGTCTTCTTTTGGCAAGATTCGCGTTGAAGGACCGGATGCCGAGGCGTTCATGAACTATATTGGGGGCGGCGATTATTCGGTGCCGAACGGCAAGATCGTCTATACCCAGTTCCTAAACCGCACCGGCGGGATCGAGGCGGATGTGACGGTGACCCGTCTGACCGAGACCGCCTATCTGGTCGTGACCCCGGCGGCGACGCGGCTGGCGGATCAGACCTGGATGATGCGCCATGTGGGTAGCTTCAACGTGGTCATAACCGATGTCACCGCTGGCGAAGGCGTTTTGGCCGTGATGGGCCCCAATGCGCGCGCTTTGCTGGAAAAGGTCTCGCCGGCGGATTTCTCGAACGCGACCAACCCCTTTGGCACCGCACAAGAGATCGAGATCGGCATGGGCCTGGCCCGCGCTCATCGGGTGACCTATGTGGGCGAGCTGGGATGGGAGATCTACATGTCCGCCGATATGGCGGGCCATGTGTTCGAAACGCTGCATGAGGCCGGTCAGGACATGGACCTAAAACTCTGTGGCATGCACATGATGGACAGTTGCCGGATCGAAAAGGGCTTTCGCCATTTTGGTCATGACATCACGTGCGAGGACAACGTCGTGGATGCCGGGCTTGGTTTTGCGGTCAAGGTGGACAAAGGCTGTGACTTTATCGGGCGCGAAGCAGTGATTGCCCGCAAGGAAAGCGGGCCGAAAAGCCGCCTAGTTCAGTTCCGCCTGACCGACCCGGAACCGCTGTTGTTCCATAATGAACCGATCGTGCGGGACGGGGAATATGTCGGCTATCTCAGCTCGGGCAATTATGGTCATACTTTGGGTGGCGCTATCGGTATGGGCTATGTGCCCTGCGAGGGTGAGAATGCGGCGGATGTTCTGGGGTCAACCTATGAGATCGACGTGTGCGGCGTGAAGGTAAAGGCCGAGGCGACGTTGAAACCGATGTACGATCCGAAATCCGAACGCGTCAAAGTGTAATCAAATTGTCGGAGCGCTGCGGCGCTCCGGCTTTGTTCTGGTCTCACATATCAAATATCCTGATGGGTTGCTTCACAGTTTTCGCGGTTCCCAAGTATGTCCGGGTTGCCGTAAAGACGACCGGTATTCCCGGAGATCCGCAATGGCTGACGCAACACCCACACAGAATGCCGATACGCCAAAAGGACTTGTTCTGGCGGTAACGGCCTATGTTTTGTGGGGCTTCTTGCCCATATACATGAAGGCGATGGCCCATATCGCGCCGGTTGAGATTGTGGCGCATCGTATCATCTGGTCGGTGCCTTTGGCCGGGCTGTTGCTGATCGCACTGGGGCGGACGCGGGATCTGAAGTCAGCTTTGCGCGATCCCAAGATGCTGGGCATGGCCTGTCTGACGGCTGCGTTGATATCGGTGAACTGGGCGATCTATGTCTGGGCCATAGCCAGTGGGCACGCGCTGGACGCAGCGCTGGGCTATTACATAAATCCGCTGTTCAGTATCGCGCTGGGCGCGGTGCTGCTGCGCGAACCTTTGAACCGGACGCAGCTGATTGCTGTTGGGTTGGCCGCAGCCGGGGTGGTGGTTCTTGTTGTAGAGGCCGGAAGCCTGCCTTGGGCGGCGTTGGGGCTTATGTTCAGCTGGGGGTTCTACGCCTTCTTCAAACGCTCACTCCCCATCGGGCCAAATCAGGGGTTCTTGCTGGAAGTGCTGATCCTGCTGATCCCCGCATTGGTTTATGTGACTTGGCTGGGGATCAACGGGACGGGGCATTTCGGGCTGGTCGCAACCGACACCATGCTGCTGGCCGGGGCAGGGGTGGTTACCGCGGTGCCGTTGCTGATCTATGCCAATGGTGCCAAACTGGTGCGCCTGTCGACGATGGGCATCCTGCAATACATCGCGCCGACCATGATTTTTGTGACTGCCATCGCGGTTTTTGGAGAGCAGATTGACCGTGGCCGCATGATTGCGTTTCCGCTGATCTGGGCCGCACTTGTGGTCTACTCGATCCCGATGATCCGGCAGATACGCGCTCAGGTCTGACGCAGCAATTCGGCGGCCTTCTGCGCCCAGATCGCATAGGCTTTGGGGCTGGGATGATAGCCATCCGAGGCGGCCAGCGCCGGGTCGTCGGGTAAATCAATGGACAGATGGCGGATTTGCGGGAAGCCGGTCGCAATCTGTTGCAGGCCTTGGTCCAGGCGGGCAGCCTGACGCCCCAGCACCCAGGCAAGCGGTTGCGGCAAGGCGGGAAACCGACTCATCTGGGGAACGGCCGTTACAATGACACGCCGGGCTCCAAGCTGGTCGGTGATCAGTTGCATCAGACGGGATTGGTGTTCGACAAACCGCTTTTTAGTGACGCCACGGGTGACGTCATTGACGCCAAGCGCCGTAATGGCGGCATCAAATTGATCTGTCAGACCGTCAAGGCGTTTCAGTGTATCCAGCGTTGTATGCCCTGTCATAGCCTCGAGCCGCCATTCGACACTGTGGCTTTTTGCTAGCTGTGCGACCAACTGCCCGGACAAAGCCTGCGCCTGGGTGCCAGCGCCAACACCTGCTGCCGAGCTGTCGCCTGCGATTAGCAACCGCAAACGCGGGCCGCGCCCTTCACGGCCTTCGCGCGGCCCGGTCGGTTCGGGCAGGAACCGCGCCTTTCGTCGAACTGAAATCCCCTGTGCCGCCAATAGTGGCAACAGCGGTAATCTCAGAAACTGATCAGCTCCGATCCGGGAAGGCTTGGTCAACCCAAAGCGTCCTTGAAATTGGTAAAGCGAGGGTCTTTTGCCACGCGTGCCATCATCTCGGTGCGCAGGGCTGCAATAGTTTTAAGTGGGCGCATGACCACTTCGAACTTTTCGATCAAGCCTTCATCATTCAGCCGGATCAAGTCCACACCAACCGCATCCAGATCACCAACCTTGCACTGAAATTCCAGCGCCCAGTCTTTGCCGTCACCCATGATCCGACGATAGCTGAAGTCCGAGAATACCTGCCCCACATGCCCTAGCAGAGCCGCCACGGGTTCGCGCCCGGCCCAGGTGCTGTAGTAGGTCGGCGGCAGAAAACGCACGTCTTCGGCCAGAAACTCGTGAATCAGACTGTCATCGCCTTTTGTGATGACATCTTTGAGTTGTTCGATTGTTGGGTGCATTGTTTCTCCTCCGAGTTGTCGCATGATTTGCTGAACTATTCAGTTCAGGCAAGCACGACGTTGCGGGAGGTTGTCGCTTGCGATAGGCAGACCCGCATGAGCGAGACCTACGATCCCCCGAAAACACCGCTGGATGTGCTGCACGAAGATGCGCATCTGATTGTGGTGAACAAGCCCTCGGGGCTTTTGTCCGTACCGGGTCGCGGAGAGCATCTGGCCGATTGTCTGTTGACCCGTGTGCAGGCGGCGTTCCCGCAAGCCCTGCTTGTACACAGGTTGGACCGCGACACTTCGGGCGTGATGGTTTTTGCCCAAACCCCTCATGCTCAGCGCAATCTGAGCATGCAGTTCGAACAGCGTCAAACTCGCAAGACCTATATCGCCCGGGTCTGGGGTCTGGTCGAGGCAAAGACCGGAGCCGTTGATCTGCCGTTGATTGTGGATTGGCCCAACAGGCCGCTGCAAATGGTGTGTCATGAGACCGGCAAACCTGCGGTGACGGATTGGCGCGTGGTCAAATACGAAGGCAACACCACCCGCATACGCCTGTTCCCGAAAACCGGGCGCTCGCACCAGCTGCGGGTTCACATGCTGGCGCTAGGGCATCCGATTTTGGGTGATCCGTTCTATGCAAAAGGTGAGGCACGGGCCTTTCCGCGCCTCATGCTGCATTCCGAGGAATTGCGCCTGAAAAGCCCCGATAGCGGGACGTCGATGAAGTTTCGCGCCAAGGCCGGGTTCTAGGCTCAGGCGGGATTGGTCCAAAGCAGCTTGAGATTGCCCAACGAAAACCGTCTGGTGCGTTTCTTTGGGGCGCAGGGCTGTCGGCTGGCCATGATCTCGCGTTCGATTTCAAAGGCGCGCAGGGTATGGTCCTGGGACCAGCGTCCCAGTTGCAGTGTCATCATTACGTGATTGTCGAGGCTGGGCATCAGTAATCTCCTGTGAATTGTTGAACCAGCATCCCGCATCACTCCTGACAGCGCGTTGTCAGGGGGGTGTGCTAAGGTGTCAGCAGAGAAACCGGAGTTTGCCATGCGCCGTTCGTCCCGCCTGTTTGAAATCATCCAGATTCTGCGTGCCGCCGACGCCCCGGTTACCGCTGAGATGCTGGCGCAAAAGCTCGAAGTCTCGGTGCGCACGGTGTATCGCGACATCGCGGCACTGCAGGCCCAACGCACACCGATCGAGGGCGAAGCCGGCGTCGGGTATCTGATGCGGCGGGGCTATGACTTGCCACCACTGAACTTCGACGCTGAAGAGGTCGAGGCGCTTTGGGTCGGTCTGTCAATGCTGGCACGGACCGGCGACAGTACCCTGCAAGAGGCCGCCAAACGCATTTGCCGGAAAATAGAAGGCCTGCGCGCAAGTCCCGACTGGTTGCAGGTCGCGCCTTGGGGGGCTCCGGTTGATGATCCGGCCAAGGGCTGTATCCCGGTCGTGAATTACCGCGAAGCCATCCGGGACGAGCGCAAGCTTCGCCTCACATATGTCAGCTCGCAAGACGTTCGCTCCGAACGGGTCGTCCGTCCGGTTGCCCTGATCTATCATATCGAGTGCACGATGCTGGTTGCGTGGTGCGAATTGCGCAACGGTTTTCGCCATTTTCGGACCGATCGCGTCTGGGCCTGCGAAATGGTTGACGATCATTTCTGCGGCCAAGGGCAGCCGCTGCGGGAGATCTGGCAGGAGCAGAACCAATGGGGTTCCCCTGCCGAGGCCCATTGAACGGCGGGTATTCGCCGATATCACCTGATTGTTGCTTGAGCCTGCGGGGGGGCAGGGCGATATACTGTGCCAAATAATGGGACCCGGCAAACGGGCCTCTGAGCAGAAGGTGATATCATGACGATTTCCAAGCTTGTTGTTTCTGCTGGGCTTTGCTCGGCCTTGTTCTTGGCGGGCTGCACCGACCCCGGAACGCTGAACTTGCCCTCGGACCCCAATCAAAATACCAAACAGGGTGCGCTTTTGGGTGGGTTGGTTGGTGCCGGTGTCGGGGCCATTGCGAACGACTCGGATCCGCTTTTGGGTGCGCTGGCTGGTGGTGCAATCGGTGCGGCAGGTGGCGGCCTTATCGGCAATCAACTGGACCGTCAGGCGGCTGAGTTGCGCCAGCAGCTGGCAAATGACGGCATCACAATCGTCAACGCGGGCGACCGCCTGATTGTTACCGTCCCCAACGACATCACCTTTGACACCGACAGCTCGACCGTACGGCCTGCATTGCGTTCTGATTTGGTCCGGGTGGGTCAGAATTTGGTGAGATATCCCAACTCGGCCGTTCAGGTCATTGGCCATACGGATAGTGATGGCGAAGCCTCTTATAATCAGGCCCTATCTGAGCGTCGGGCTAGGTCCGTGGCGGATGTTCTGCAAGCCAATGGTGTGAACGGGGCCCGTATCAGCACCATCGGTTTGGGTGAGAACCGACCTGCGGCCTCGAATCTCACACCCGAAGGGAAGGCGCGGAATCGTCGGGTTGATATCGAAATCATCCCCAACGGCAACACCTGATGTGACCGGGCACCGTCAAGGTGCCCGTTTTTGCACATTGACTGCGCGTCAAGTGGGCTTTGGCTGGCGGTGATCAGGAGCTACCTTCTGGAAAACGCCTGAACGGAGACCTTTATGTCCGAACCGATCCTTCTGAGCCTGTCAGGTTCGCTGCGCCAAAATGCCACCAACCGAAAACTGCTTCGCGAGGCGGCGCGGCTGTTTGAGCCGGGCACCCATATCGAGGCTGACCTGAACTTGCCGCTCTATGACGGCGATCTTGAAGAAGGCGAGGGCATCCCCAAGGGCGTTCAGGTTTTGGCCGGTCAGATCGCCCGTGCGGATGCGGTGATCATTTCGACGCCGGAATATAACAAAGCGCCGTCCGGCGTGTTGAAGAATGCGCTGGATTGGGTAAGTCGCACCAAGGATAAGCCCTGGGCGAACAAGCCGGTTGCGGTGATGTCTGCCGCTGCGGGTCGTGCCGGCGGGGAACGTGCACAGATGATACTGCGCAGCTATATGGTTCCGTTCCAGACGCGCATCTTGCAAGGGCCGGAAATTCATCTGGCCGACAGTTCGAACGAATTCGACGCGCAGGGCAAGCTGGTTAACGAACGCTATGAAAACGCCCTTCGGACCTTGATGAGGAACTTGCGGTCAGAGGCCGGTTTCTGAAACTGCCGGTTTGCTTGCCCGTATGGGGCAGGCCGCCTAATCTTGCGCTATGTCGATGGAAATTCAGACAGATGTGATGGACGCAGCCCGTGCTGGCGCGTTGCAGATGGCGCTTAGGAAACAGGCAACTGTGAGGGGCGGCACTGCGTTGCCGCCGTTCTTTCATCACCTGTACTTCTGGACTCCGCAGCCACCCGGCCAACTTGGGCGCGACGGACATCCCAAAGTCGGGGGCCTGATCCCCGATATGGGCTTACCCCGCAGAATGTGGGCAGGCGGACGCTTGGAGTTTTTCGCGCCTCTGATAGCAGGTCAGTTAGCCGAACGGCGATCGCTATGTGAAAGTTCGAGTTCGAAATCGGGACGCACCGGCCCCTTGGGCTTTGTCACGTTGCGCCACGAGGTTTGGCAGAGCGGTGCGCTGCGCCTGACCGAATGGCAGGATCTGGTTTACCGCCAAGACCCCTCGGCAGATACGGCCACCCCTCCGGCACCACTGGCCAGGCAGGATGAAACCGAACATCGCGAGCTGTCCTTCGACAGCACAATGCTGTTTCGCTACTCGGCCCTGACATTTAACGGACACCGCATTCACTATGACATCGACTATGCCCGTGATGTCGAAGGATATGCCGGGCTGGTCGTGCATGGCCCGCTTTTGGCGCAGCACCTGATGTTGTTTGCGGAAGATGTGATGGGCCCATTGGCGCAGTTTTCTTTCCGCGCAACCTCGGCATTGATGCATTTCGAAACTGCGAGCCTGTGCCGGAGGGGCAATACCCTGTGGGTGCGTGCGGCAGACGGGCGCCAATGTATGATTGCCGAAGCCTCAGCCTAAATGTTTCTGCATGGTAATCGAGGTCGCCCGGGTGAACCCGGGATGCGCCGTTTCCGCCGTTTTGACAAAGCCCATCCGGGCAAAGGAGGCATGGTTTTCGACCAATTCGACCCGTGCCTTCAGTTCCAGCGTCGCAAAACCTATTTCAACCGCCCGCGCGGATGCCAGATCGACCAGACGCTGTGCCAGCCCCTGACCACGTCGGGTTTCGTCCACAGCCAGTTTGCTCAGATACAGACAGTCCTGTTTGGGTGTCAAAAAGACGACCGCATCCGGGCGATTGCCTATGATCCAAACCTCGTGGTCGCGGGCCTGTTGCCTAAGCGTTTCCTCGGTCAGGCGATGCATTGACGAGGGCGGGTCTATACGCCCCTCCATGAATGCAAAGCTGTGGCGGATCAGGCGTAACACCTGTGGCAATATCGGATCGTCCGGTTGCAGGCGAACTGGGGTGTCGTCGAGGGAGGTCACAAAGAAGCCTCGGGTTGAAAATCTGCGGGGATTTCATCGCGTCCTTCAAGCACCAGTTCGGCCATGACTTCTGCCACTTTGGGCGCCATACCAAAGCCGATCTTGAACCCTCCATTCGCGATGAATTCTCCGGCGTGCAGCGGATGCGCACCCAACATCGGCGCACGGCTTTTGCTGCGGGGTCGGATCCCGGCCCAGCGTTCGATCACTTCGGCACCGTGCAGGACCGGAACCGCCCGTGTGGCCCGGTCCAGGACATCATCCAGCGCCGCATCGGTGCTGGTCGGATTGTCATAATCCCGTTCCGAGGTTGATCCGATGGCCAATGTACCATCTGCATGCGGGACAATGTGAACGGCATCTGCAAACAGCTGGGAGACGTCCCCGGCATCGAACCGCAGCAAAGCCGCCTGTCCCTTGACGCCATTGCCGACCGTTTTGCCAAAGGCGTCGTTCAGTTCTAGCAAGCCAGAAAGCCCGGTGGCGTGAATGATATGCCCTTGATTGGCCGCATCGGTTTTGACCTCAACCCCCATCACCGCCAGCGCCGAAACCAGTGCAGAACATGCCCGCCTTGGGTGCATCCGGGCGCTAAGCGTGTCGTGGATCACAAAGCCGGTAGGGCTGGGAGGACACCACGACCCGACCTCATCCATTGCAACAACGCGCCATTCGGCCCGCCCCTGCCATAGCTCTGCGGCGGTGACCGTACGTGCATGGGCCAGATCCAGCGTGCGGCTATCTGCGATGGGCTGCAGCCTACCCAACCGGGCATATCCGGCTGAGACGCCTCCGGTCGCCTCAACCTGTTTCCAGAAGGGTTCGGCCATGATCAGGCTTTCGAATTGAAAAGCTTTCTTGGCATTCCAGTTCTCGGGCACATGCGGGGCCAAAGCCCCGACAAGGCCGCCGCTGGACCCGGCACCGGGGCCAAAAGGATCTATGACCTGAACTTTTGCGCCGCGTCTAGCGCAGGCCCAGGCGATCGAAAGGCCAAAAATGCCCGCGCCTCGCACCGTCACATCGACCATTGCCATTCCCCTTTTCCTTGTTCAGTGTCGCGCCGCTTAGCTACAGGATTCCCCGATGGCAGACCAGCGCGCCGAACTGACCTGGAAAGACGGGCAGATACCTGTCTCAGACCGTTTCGACGACCCCTATTTCTCGTTGCAGAACGGGCTGGAGGAGACGCGGCATGTGTTTTTGGCGGGCAATGACCTGCCCGCGCGGTTTGCGCCGGGGTTTCATATTGCCGAGCTTGGTTTTGGCACCGGCCTGAACTTGCTGACTGTCTGGTCCGAATGGGAAAAGGCTGGCCAAACGACCCCGCTGACATTCACCAGTTTCGAAGCCTATCCAATGGCGCCAGACGACATGACGCGTGCTCTGGCCGCCTTTCCTGAGTTGTCCCCTTGGGCCGACCGGTTCCTGTCCCAATGGCAGGGCGGTACCTGCGATCTGGGCACCCTGCAGCTTGAGGTTATCGAGGGCGACGCGCGGTCCACCCTGTCCGCATGGTCGGGGCAGGCCGATGCCTGGTTTCTGGACGGGTTCTCTCCGGCCAAGAACCCCGAACTTTGGGACGCAGAGCTGATGCAGCAGGTATCCGATCACACGGCGCTCAATGGCTCTGCGGCTACCTATACCGCCGCCGGGTTCGTCCGGCGCGGGCTCGAGGACGTAGGGTTCACCGTCACCCGCGCACCGGGCTATGGGCGCAAGCGCCACATGACTCGGGCGGTCAAGCCATGACCCAACAGAACAACACCCGCGCCGGTATCGCGCTGATGATCGCGGCTACCGTGGTGTTTGCGCTGCAGGACGGTATCTCGCGCCATCTGGCCGGGACTTATAACACCTATATGGTCGTGATGATCCGCTATTGGTTCTTCGCTGCGTTTGTCGTCGCTCAGGCGCTGCGCGCACCCGGCGGTATCGCGGCCACGGCCCGCACCAACCAGCTTGGGCTGCAGATCCTGCGCGGGGTGCTTCTGGCCGGAGAGATCTGCGTCGCGGTTTATGCCTTTACCATCCTGGGCCTGATTGAAAGCCAGGCCGTTTTCATCTGCTATCCGCTGCTGGTGGCGGCGCTCAGCGGACCCGTTCTGGGCGAGAAGGTCGGCTGGCGTCGGTGGTCAGCCATCGGCGTGGGATGTATTGGTGTTCTGATCATTTTGCAGCCCGGGGTGGGAGTGTTCAATCCGTGGGCGGTGATCCCGTTGATCTCGGCCCTGATGTTTGCCGTCTATGGCCTGCTGACCCGCTATGCGGCGCGGCGCGACACTACCGCCACCAGTTTTTTCTGGACCGGCATCGCCGGGGCGGTTGCCATGACGGCCGTGGGCGTGTGGTTTTGGGAGCCTATGCAGGGCGGTGACTGGCTTTGGATGGGCCTGCTCTGCCTGACCGGAGTTCTGGGACATTGGTTGTTGATTAAGTGCTACGAAATGGCCGAGGCCAGCGCCGTGCAGCCCTTTGCCTATTTTCACCTGATGTGGAGCGCCATTCTGGGAATCTCGGTCTTTGGTGAAAGCTTGCGACCCGCGGTTGTTGCAGGGGCCACATTGGTTATTGCCGCCGGACTGTTCACCTTATGGCGCGAACGACGCCAGAGTTGACCCGATCAGTTCTTCGGAAAATGGCACCGGCAACGCCTGCTGCCCCAACCGTGCGCGATACACAGGCAGGCTTTCGGCGACGCGCATGACATAGTTGCGGGTCTCGCTAAAGGGTATGAATTCGATCCAGTCGACGATATCGGCCTCACCCCGGCGCGGGTCGCCATTGCGTTTCATCCACGAGATCGGCCTGCCCGGCCCGGCATTATACCCCGCAGCCATCATCACCACATTGCCGTTGAATTCTGCTGCCAGCTCGGACAGGTAATTCGCCCCCAATTTGGCGTTATATCGCCAGTCCGAAGTCAGTTTTCCGGTTTGGTGGCTGCTTAGAATGCCCATGTTCCGGGCCACAACTTTTGCCGTCGCGGGCATCACCTGCATAAGCCCGCGCGCGCCCGCGCCGCTGATGACAACCGGGTCAAACTCGCTTTCGCGCCGGGCGATTGCTAGCGTCATTTCTTTGGCCATGGGCAGGCCCAGATCTGCCACGGGATGAACCGGGTAATACGCGGCGGGCAGGACAACGCCGGTGGTCGCGGCGCGCTTGGCGATCATCACCGCCAGATGTGGTTCGTTCAGTTCGATGACCAGATCGCCCAGTTGGCTTGCCTGAACGGGGTCGAGCCCCTCAACCAGATGGGTCAGGAACCGCTCGGATAGGTTTGCCTCACCTGCGCGCAACAGCAATAGCCCCGCTTCCAGAACGCTGGAATCGGCAAATTCCGCTTGTTTCCAGTGCGGTGCCCTTCGCGGGTTTGCCAGATCGCTGTCGAAAGGGCGCCCTATCCGTTCGGCGGCAAGAAGCCCGTAGAACGAGGTCTGGTGATCAGCACCCATGGCATAGGCCTCATAAGCCTTTTCCGCATCCCCCTGCGCGGCATAGGCCCGACCCAGCCAATACCCGCCGCGTCCCTTGGAAATCGGTGACTGCACCGCGCCCGAGAAGTTCTGGAAATGCCGCACAGCCGTTGCCGGATCATTCAACCGACGCAGGGCAAGGAATCCGGAAAGCCATTCGAGATCGGCATAGGCATAGCCCATGTCCGGCGTCATATGGTGACTAGAGGCAATCTTGTATGCGCGGCTCATATCACCGTTGCGCATCTCAAGCCGGGCCAACCGGCGACGGCCCTCGGCCCATTTGTCTGGCTCGCCCAGAGCATCCGGGCTGGATGACCGCGCCAGCATCAGATCAATCGCACTGTCATCCAGTTCCTTTTTGTCTCGCCAGACAAAGCGGTCAAAGGCAAGCCCCGCCGATCCGGCCACGGAATCGGGAACCGCCCCTACTTTGGCATCAACACCCGGCGCACGTTTTTGCAATGCAATCCGCGCCTCGGCCAGCTTGCGCTGATCGTCATTCACCAATGGCAGCATTTGTCCTGCGCTGATCAGATGACCGTCCCACAGCATCCGGTCTAGCCGCGCCGCGTGGTGGGGTTTCAGCAATGTTTCAAAGTTCTCGATATAGTCTTTCTGCAGGCCCGATCCCATCGGCATCGTACGCCAGGCGGTAACGATATCCGCCTGCGCATCACCCTGCCGCCCTTTAGCCTTCAGCGCTACGGCGAAATTCAGCGCCCCTTCCGCCGTTTGCGGGGCAGTGCCGGCGTAGAATTTCAACACCCGGTCCGGGTCCGCCCCGGTAAAGGCGGGTTCGCTTTCGCGCCGTAACCATGCCAGCCCCGGCCAATCCGGCCTGCGGTTCAGAAATACCAGCACATCGCCCGAGCTTCCGAACCCCTCGCGCAGCCAATGCCATACGATGATGTCACGTGACACAGATCCGCGCGGGCCTGCCTCTTGCAGCGCTGCGTTCCAATCGCCCTTTCGCATTTCATACATGCCAGCGCGCAGATCGCCCACCGAGTCGGCTTGGGCCGGCCCGAAGGATGCCAGAATCACCGCTGTCAAAAGCGCCAGAACGCGTGTCATGCCTTGCATTTCCCAACCAACCAAGGATAGAGCCATTTAGGATAAACCTTGCGCCGGCGGGATCAACACACATTGCTAGGAATGTGATTGCCCAAGGCGCAAAAATTGCTAACCGCACAGCAAGGAGCGTGTCATGTTCAAAGGCTCGATGCCAGCCCTCGTTACCCCGTTTTCGAATGGCGAGTTGGATCTGGGCACGCTCAAACGTTTGGTGGAATGGCAAATTCAGGAAGGCTCGACCGGTTTGGTGCCGGTGGGGACCACCGGTGAAAGCCCAACCCTAAGCCATGAAGAACACGAAACGGTGGTGGCAGAAGTTGTCAATGCCGCAGCCGGTCGTGTCCCGGTGATCGCTGGTGCGGGCTCGAACAACACTGTCGAGGCGATCCGATTCGTTCAATTTGCGCAGCAAGTCGGCGCGAATGCCGCTCTGGTGGTGACCCCGTATTACAACAAGCCGACCCAGAAGGGCCTAATTCAGCATTTCCGCACACTACATGATTGTTCTGATATTCCGATCATCATCTACAACATTCCAGGCCGTTCCGTCATCGACATGACGCCCCAGACGATGGGTGAGCTGGCCGAGTTGCCGAGGATCGTTGGGGTTAAAGACGCAACCGGAGATTTGGGGCGTGTCAGCCAACAGCGCGCCTCTTGCGGGCCTGAGTTTTGCCAACTGTCGGGCGAAGACGCCACGGCGCTGGGTTTCAATGCGCATGGTGGTGTGGGCTGTATCTCGGTCACGGCGAATGTTGCGCCCAAGCTATGTGCCGAATTCCAGCAGGCCACCCTGCAGGGGGATTATGCCAAAGCGCTGACTTATCAGGACCGCCTGATGCCTCTGCATGAGGCGATCTTTATCGAACCCGGTCTGGTCGGGGCCAAATACGCCCTCAGCAAGCTGGGCTTGTGCAGCGAAGAAGTTCGCTCGCCGCTGACCACGTTGGACGACAGCACCAAATCAGCCATTGACGCAGCCATGAACCACGCAGGTCTGCTGTAACCCTTCTTTACCGTTTGCCGTAATACAGACCCACGACATGCTCGGCCTGCGCAAAGAACAGCCAACGCGAAACTGCAACGCCGGCCACATGCGACAGCGCAGCCAGAAGAGCGAAGAAGTGGTTGAACGGCAGGATCAGCAGGATGACCGGCAATAGGAAGGCCAGCACAAACGAGATGACCCGCAATTTGTCCACATGTTTCCTGCCAACCACGTGGACAAATTCGCGCAGAAGATAGTTTGTACCTGTATGTGGAGGCTCAAACGCACGCACTGCCCCGCGCTGCCCCAAACCCGTAGCGGTGCCAAGGTTTGTTCCTGAGTTCGCAAATGCCTTATCCCCTTGCCACCAGTAAAATGCCTGCGCAACGGCAGCGACCACCAACAGAGGGACGGCAAGGCTGACCTGACCGGCCAGAAGCGAGCCACCGGCAAGGCTGAAGCTCAGAAACATGATTGGTGTCAGTTTCATGTTCCAACGTGGGATTGTCTTGAGCTGGGTGTAGATCATTGAGGTGGTGAAAACTGTTGCCAGCGAAAACAACGCGCCAAGGACGCCCAGAACACCCCAACGCTGTCCAAAGAAGACGGCGCCCAGCGCGTAGAAGCCCAGAAGAATCAAGGCGATCACTGCGCACCAACCCTCACGGCTGAGCCAGCTTGACCGCCATTGGGTGAATGCTTTCCACGCACGTTCAGGATGGCCCAGGTGAAAGGTCGAGGCCATCAGCCCGCCCACCGACAGGCCAAAGGCCATGGCATAGAATACGAAGGCCACCCACCCGGTGACATCCGGCATCCCAAGGCCCAGAAAAAACAGCAGCCCAAAGCCCAGACCGGACAAGGTAGTGAAGATAATGACAGATGGGGCCGGATGCATCAGAGCTTCTCCAGTGTCTTGTCGAGCCAACCCAGAAAGCCCTTGGGCTCTTCGGCTACCGGGGCCAGAAGGGGCGCGAGAATGTCGACCTGGTCCTCGATCTGATCTTTAGGGCGAGGTGGCAGGTATTTGTTAACGGGCTTGGTGCCCATTTCAGGCATCAGATCCATGCCACCACGTTCGGCGACCAATTTGCTGACATCGCTATCTGCGTCGCCCAGATCACCGAAATGGCGGGCTCCGGCGGGGCAGGTCCGCACACAGGATGGCACGCGGTCCACTTCGGGTATGTTCTCGTTATAGATGCGATCCACGCAGAGGGTGCATTTCTTCATCACGCCCTCGGCCATATCCATCTCACGCGCGCCGTAAGGGCAGGACCAGGCGCAAAGCCCGCAGCCGATACAGTCGCTTTCATTGACCAATACGATACCGTCCTCGACCCGCTTATAGCTGGCCCCGGTGGGGCAGACGGTGACGCAGGGCGCGTCCTCGCAATGGAGGCAGGATTTGGGGAAGTGGATCAGCTGGGCGTGACCCTGTTCGGGTTGGACCTCGTAGGAATGTACCCGGTTTAGGAAGGTGCCGGACGGGTTGCCGCCATAAGCGTCCTGATCCGACAGGGGCGCCCCGTAGTTTTCGGTGTTCCAGCCTTTGCAGGATATCACACAGGCATGGCAGCCGACACAGGTGTCCAGGTCGATGACCAGACCCATTTTCTTGTCTGTGGATTGGGGGAGCTGGGTCATTTTCCTACCTTCCACGCCAGATCTTTTGGTCCGGTGCCGACCGGTGATTTGATCGGTTTGAATTCGGGCTGGCTTTCTGCATCCGAAGGTGGCGCCGCCTTTTCGATCCTGACCTTCAGGTCGAACCAAGCCGCCTGACCTGTAATCGGATCAGAATTGGCCCAGCGCATTCCATCGCCTTTTGACGGCAGCAGTTCGTGGATCAGGTGGTTCAGCAAAAAGCCTTTGGTGGCCTCTGGTGCGTCTTCCTGCAGGGCCCAAGCACCTTTGCGTTTGCCGATGGCATTCCAAGTCCAGACAGTATTTTCATTCAGCGCGGCCATCTCCATGACCGGAACAGTAATTTCCCCGTGCGGAGACGTCACTTTGGCCCAGTCGCCGTCCTGCATCCCGTGTTCGCGCATCAGGTTGGTTGGCACATAAAGCGGGTTGCGCCCGTGTAGCTGGCGCAGCCAGGCGTTTTGGGTGCCCCATGAGTGATACATCGCCATCGGGCGCTGAGTCAGGGCATTGATTGTGAAACCTTCATTGCCCTGCTGATCGGTTTCGTACCAGATCGGCAGCGGGTCCATGGTGTCCTTGAGGCGCTGGCGCAGATTTTCCGGCGGTTGCCGGTCCCCGTGGCCTTCGGCGGCCAGTTGGAACTTGCGCATCGGTTCTGAATAGAGCTGGAACAGATAGGGTTGCGGGCTGTCGTAGATACCCATCCCCACTGCCCAATCCTGATAGGCAGCGTTCCAGGGTTTGTAGTAATCCGCCCCTTCGGGGATATGCGCGACGTAGAAGCCGCCATTTTCGATGTAGCGATTTAGCTGGTCGGGGTTGACCTCGCCACGACCTTCTTTGTCGCCATTTTCGCCTCGAAACCCGGCCAGCGGGCCAATACCGGGTTTTCGCTGATGGTTAACGATATAGTCAGCGTAGTCTTTCCACTTCGGCGTACCGTCTTCGTTGGTAAAGCCTGGCAAGCTCATGCGGTTGGCCAGTTCCACCAGCACCGACTGAAAGCCTCGCACGTCGCGGTCGGGCTCGATCACCGGCCAGCGGATTGCGTCGGCGGCGGCGTCTGCCTCGCAGATCGGGCGGTCGAGCAGCGAGATACAGTCGTGCCGTTCAAGATAGGTGGTGTCGGGCAGGATCAAGTCGGCATAGGCCACCATTTCCGAGGAATAGGCATCGGAATAGATGATGTTTGGGATGACGTATTTGCCGTCTTCGGTCTTGGCGGTCAGCATCTCCATCACACCTTTAGTGTTCATGGAGGAGTTCCACGACATATTCGCCATATACATGAACAGCGTGTCGATCTTGTAGGGATCACCGGCGGCGGCGTTTGAGATTACCATATGCATCAGCCCATGGGCTGACATCGGGTTTTCCCATGTGAATGCTTTGTCGATCCGTTGGGGAGTGCCGCAGTCGTCCAGCAACAGGTCTTCGGGCCCGCGGGGGAAGCCTAGATGGGGGCCTTCCAGGGGTCTGCCGGGGCGGCGGTCGCCATGCGGGGTAGGGTGCGCCTCGACTGGTTTGGGATAGGGCGGTTTGAAGCGGAAACCGCCCGGAACTTCGACCGTGCCGAGGATGATCTGCAGCACGTGCAGCGCGCGGCAGGTCTGGAACCCGTTGGCATGGGCCGAGATGCCACGCATGGCGTGGAAGCTGACCGGGCGACCGATCATCTTAGCATGGGATTCGCCGCGGAAATCGGTCCATTCCTGATCCAACTCGATCGCCTCGTCAAAGGCGACGCGGGCGATTTCCGCCGCGATGGCGCGAATGCGACTGGCCGGGATGCCACAGCGGTCAGCCACGGCCTCAGGGGCGTGCTCGTCGCTTAGGTATTTCTCGGCCATCAGGTGGAAAACCGGGCGATGGGTGACGCCGTCCTTTTCGTAAGTAGCCGACAAGTCCGGGCGCACGCCCGGCTTGTCGAACGCAGTGAGTTCGCCTGTGGCCCGGTCGATCACCAGCGGTTTGCCGTCACTATCGCGCAAGAACAGACCCTTCTCGGGGCCTTCGGATGCGTTCACCAGAACAGGCGCGTTGGTATAACGGCTGAGGTAATCCAGGTCGATCTTGCCCGCCTTCATCAACACATGGATCAGCGATAGGATGAATAACCCATCGGTGCCGGGGGTGATCCCGACCCAGTCATCGGCCACAGCGTTATAGCCTGATCGGATCGGGTTCACACCGATCACCCGTGCGCCGCGTGCCTTGATCTTGCCGATCCCCATCTTGATCGGGTTGCTGTCGTGGTCTTCGGCCACGCCGAACAGCATGAACAGTTTGGTGTGGTCCCAGTCGGGCTGGCCAAACTCCCAAAACGCACCGCCCATCGTATAGATGCCCCCTGCTGCCATGTTGACGGAACAGAACCCGCCATGGGCGGCATAGTTTGGGGTTCCAAAATTCTGTGCCCAGAAGCTGGTGAAGCTTTGGCTTTGGTCGCGTCCGGTAAAGAAGGCCAGCTTGTGCGGTGCGGTTTCGTGCAACTCGTTCATCCAGCCGACGGCGGTGCTGATTGCCTCGTCCCATTCGATCTCGCGGAACTCGCCCGATCCGCGCGGGCCGACACGGCGCAGCGGTTTACGTAAGCGCGACGGCGCGTTGACCTGCATAATGCCCGCGGACCCTTTGGCGCACAGAACGCCTTTGTTCACTGGGTGGTCTCGGTTGCCCTCGATATAGGCGACCTTGCCGTCTTTCATGTGAACGTTGATGCCACAGCGGCAGGCGCACATGTAACAGGTGGTCTGCCGGATCTCGTCCGAGACTTTGGGCGAGGTGTCAATCACTGGCTGGTTCATAGGCGCCCCTGTAGTTTGCAGACCGGTATTCCCCCGAGTATTGCCGGGAACCGGAATAAAATTTGTTTTTCACGGACTTGTCGAGACTTATATTCCGTTTTCGCCATGTTGTGCTTGAACAGCAGTCACGGCGATCATGTGAAGGATGTCCTCTGCCGTACAGCCGCGCGATAGATCATTTGCCGGCTTGGCCAGGCCTTGTAGGACTGGCCCGATTGCCTCAACCCCTCCGATGCGCTGTGCGATCTTATAGCCCAGATTGCCCGCATTCAGGCTGGGGAAGATAAAGACATTTGCTTCGCCCTTCAGTGGCGAATCCGTCGCCTTTTGCGCCGCAACCTCGGGGACAAAGGCGGCATCGAACTGCAGCTCTCCGTCGATCAGAAGGTTCGGATCTTTTTCACGTGCGATCCGGGTTGCCTCGACGACCTTGGATACTTTTGGGTGTTCGGCGCTTCCCGAGGTGGAAAAAGACAGCATCGCCACACGCGCCGTGTTTCCAGTCAAAGCTGAATAGGATGCGGCTGATGCGCGGGCAATTTCCGCCATTTCTTCGGCGTTTGGATCCACCACCAGGCCACAATCGGCAAAGATGCGCGCGCCTTTGACCTCGTGATGATCCTGACAGAACAGCATGAGAAAAAAGCTGGATACCATTGTTGTACCCGGCGCTGTTCCGATGATCTGCAACGCCGCGCGAACTGTGTCAGAGGTGGTTTCAACCGCTCCGCCCACGGTGCCGTCAGCGATACCCTGATGCACCAGCATGGCGGCAAAGGTCAGCCTGTTGGTGATCTGTTGCACTGCCTCTTCAAGGGTCATGCCCTTGTGCTTGCGGCGATTAAACAGCGCTTCAGCCAGTTCCGGGGTGATTGAGGAATGCGCCGGGTCAAGAATGTCTATCCGAGTGGGATCAAATCCTTCATGCGCATCCAGAAGGGCCGAAATTTTGGCCCCGTCGCCGATCAAGATGATCCGTGCAACGTCCTCTTTTACGGCCCTGACCGCACCTTCCACGACGCGGGGATCATCGCCCTCTGACAGGGCGATGATCTTGTCCGACGCGCTGGCCGTCCCGAGAATGGCGCGCAGCGGTTTCACGCGGATTATACCCCCGCCTGCGGTTCCATGTCGTCATTGCTGATGCCTGCCACCGCGACCGGTTTCTTCATTGCGTCCCGACGGAAGGGCTCGCCCAGTTCCTGGTTGATCATGGCTTCGATCAGCGTGGTGATCCCATTCTTCTGATCCTCAATGGCCTGATTCAGGGCTGCAGTCAGCTCGTCCTGTGTGCGGGCCACGACACCTTTCAGGCCACAGGCCTGAGCGATACCGGCATAGGACACTTTGGTGTCCAGTTCGGTTCCGACAAAGTTGTCGTCGAACCACAGGGTCGAGTTGCGCTTTTCAGCACCCCACTGATAGTTGCGGAAAACGATCTGGGTGACTGCGGGCCATTCATCGCGGCCGATTGCGGTCAGTTCGGTTACAGCAATACCAAAGGCGCCGTCACCCGAGAACCCAACGACAGGCACATCCGGGCAACCGATCTTGGCACCCATGACAGATGGCAATCCGTATCCACAGGGGCCGAACAGCCCGGGGGCAAGATATTTGCGGCCCGCTTCAAAGGATGGGTAGGCGTTGCCGATGGCACAGTTATTGCCGATGTCGGACGAGATGATCGCCTCTTTCGGCAGGGCTGCCTGAATGGCGCGCCACGCCATGCGCGGGCTCATCCAGTCGGGCTTGGCTGCACGGGCGCGTTCGTTCCAGGTGGTACCCGGATCGTCCTGCTCGTGGTCCATCGAAGTCAGTTCCTGCGCCCAGCGTGACTTGGTTTCCGCAATCTTCGCTTTGCGTGCATCGCGTCCTTCGTCACCTGCGGTGTCCGACAGCTGTGCCAGGATATTGGTTGCAACGGTGGCTGCGTCGCCAACAATACCGACAGATACCTTCTTGGTCAGGCCAATGCGGTCGGGGTTAATGTCAACCTGAATGATCTTTGCATTCGCCGGCCAGTATTCCATACCATAGCCAGGAAGAGTCGAGAACGGGTTCAGGCGAGTGCCGAGACACAGAACCACGTCTGCTTCTTTTATCAGCTCCATACCGGCTTTCGAGCCATTGTAACCCAACGGGCCAGCAAACAGCGGGTGCGAGCCCGGGAAGGCGTCATTGTGCTGGTAGCCAACACAAACCGGGGCGTCCAGACGCTCGGCCAGTGCTTTCGAGGCTTCGATGCCGCCAGCGGACAGAACCGTGCCCGCGCCGTTCAGGATGACAGGGTTCTTGGCATCCGACAGCAGCGCGGCGGCTTCGGTAACGGCTGATGCGCCGCCAGAAGGCAGTTCAAATTCAACTACGGCAGGCAGTTCGATATCGACAACCTGAGTGAAGAAATCACGTGGAACATTGATCTGTGCCGGTGCCGAGGCGCGCTTGGCTTTGGTGATAACGCGGCTCAGAACTTCGGCCATCCGCGAAGGGTCGCGTACTTCTTCCTGGTAGCAGACGCAGTCCGCGAACATGCGCATTTGTTCCATCTCCTGGAAACCGCCCTGACCCATGGTCTTGTTTGCGGCCTGAGGGGTCACCAGCAGCAGCGGGGTGTGGTTCCAGTAGGCGGTTTTGACGGCAGTAACAAAGTTGGTGATCCCGGGTCCGTTCTGCGCGATCATCATCGACATTTTGCCGGTGGCGCGTGTGTACCCGTCAGCCATCATCCCGCCCGAGCCTTCGTGTGCGCAATCCCAGAACGTAATGCCAGCTTTTCCAAAAATATCCGAGATCGGCATCATCGCCGAACCGATGATCCCAAACGCATGCTCGATCCCGTGCATCTGCAGAACTTTAACAAAGGCCTCTTCGGTGGTCATTTTCATCTGATTTGTCTCCGCGGATTTGTGGATGAAGCCGGACGATCAGCCCAGCCTTTGGGTACGGTTGTGGCCCAAGGGACGGAATGGCGTTAGGTCCAAAACGAAATGCGGATTAGGTCCAGACGCGGGCTACTGCGTTTGGATGACATCCGCGATCAGCTTCACGCCCGGAGCGATGCGGTCGGGCGCGATGGATGAGTATCCGAGCCGGTAGAAGTTCTGTGGCCTATCTGGCCCTGCGAAAAACGGTGCACCAGGCTCGATGTGAACGCTTTGGTTTTGCAGGCTGCGCGCCAGCTGGGACATGTCGACATGTTCGGGGGCGGACATCCACATCGAAGATCCGCCCATCACACCGCGCCCGGCCACCGACAGCCCGTATTCGTCGATAGCCTTGTCCATTGCATCCCGCCGCTTGGACAGCTCTTTGGACATGCGCCTGATCTGAGCATCGTAATGTCCCAGAGACAGAAAATACGCTGCAGTGCGCTGAATGTGGCCCGGCGGGTGGCGCAGCACCAAAGAGCGCAGCGCGCGCGCCTCGCGGATAAACGGCTCGGATCCAACCATGTAACCAAGGCGCAATCCAGGGAACAGCGATTTTGAGAAGCTGCCCACATAGATGACACGTCCATCCCGGTCCATGGACTTCAGCGCGGGTGAGGGCGCCCCCAGAAACGCCATTTCGAATTCATAGTCATCCTCGACCACCATTGCGTCCAGATCCCGGGCACGATCCAAAAGTTGGCGGCGACGGGTGATCGGCATGGTTGCGGTTGTCGGGCTCTGATGGCTGGGCGTGGTGAAGATGACATCCGTTTCATCGGGCAGCGCCTCGGGTGGCAGGCCATCCTTGTCCACGCCAATGGGTACGACCGCGCAGTCCCAATGGTTCAACAGGCTGCGCAGCGCATAGTAACAGGGGTCTTCGATGACGGCGGTGTGATTGTGAGTCAGCAGAATGCGCGACGCCAGCCAAAGTGCGTTCTGCGCCCCCAGTGTGATCAATATTTCTTCGGGGCGTGCCGAGATTCCACGGCGGGGCAGAGTGTGGCGGGCGATGAACTCGATCAGCAACGGATCGTCCTGATCGACATAGTCGCGGGTCAGCGATTCGAAATCCTTGTGCCCCAATGCCCGCACTGCGCATAGTCGCCAGTTGGCATGATCGAACAGGGTTCGGTCCGCCTGACCATAGATAAAAGGATAGGTATAGTCCCGCCAATTCCAGGGCTTGGGCAACACATCCGAATCTACAAACCGGCGGGCCAGCGCCTTGTCCCAATCCACGGTCTCAGTGCCCCGTTGGATGGGCGTGTATTTAGGCGGTACTGGCGCATTTTCCGACACATAATACCCAGATCGGCCCCGGGCCGTCAGGTAGTCATTGGCCAACAGCTCGGTATAAGCCAATGTCACGGTGATCCGGCTGACACCCAGATGCGAGGCCAGTTTACGCGACGAGGGCAGTTTTTCTCCGACATGGAAACGGCCTGACAGGATACCTTCTGCAATCATTTGCTGAATCTGGGCCTGCAAGGTGCCTTGCCCATTCAGCTCTAGAAAGAACGTATCTACTGAAATCCCCATAAGACCTTATAGAGTGGCCTTATTGATTGAGCAATCTGGACTTACGCCCTTTTCACGAATTCTGATCAGAATTTGTTGACGGCGCCTTTCCATATCTCTATATAACTAGAAATCTAGTTTATTGGAGTTGTGGATATGTGGGAAACCGCTGCAGCAGGATTTTCGGCGATGGGGTCAGAGGCGCGACTGAAAGTCCTCAAGACACTCGTTCGCGCCGGAGAGGCCGGGCTGACCGTAGGTCAGATCCAAGAGAGGACCGGCATCGCCCCGTCGACGCTGGCCCATCACCTCCGGTTTCTTGCGGCCGGTGACGTTGTCGAACAGGAAAAGATCGGGCGCACCACGATCAACCGTGCCCGGTATGACCATCTCAGAAACCTCGCGCAGTTCATTCTGTCGGAATGTTGTGCGGACGAAACTGGAAAGGCGGCAAACGATGGCTGACCTTACTCAGAGCCCTCGGGCTCCGTTCAAAACCGTCTTCGACCTGATCAAAACCCCATGGGCGGTGATTGTCGCTATTCTGATCGCGGTGGCGATACTCGACCCAGGCAATCTTACCGAGGTGATAACATTTGCCGGTAAGGCACTGGCCCATACCGGCCAATATATTCTGTTTGCTGTGCTGCTGTTGTCATACCTCAAGGCCACCGGTGCCGAAGTCATGGTGGCCCGAGCCTTTGAAGGCCGCGAGACGCGGATGATCCTTTTGGCTGCCCTGTTTGGCGGGTTGGCCCCATTCTGTTCCTGCGAGGTCATCCCGTTCATTGCTGGTTTACTGGCGCTTGGGGCGCCACTGTCTGCGGTTATGGCGTTCTGGCTCAGCTCTCCGCTGATCGACCCGCCGACGCTGTTGATTACGGCTGGCGCTTTGGGATGGCCCTTTGCTATCGGAAAAGCCTTAGCCGCAGTGGCACTTGGCCTGTTTGGCGGATTCGTCGTGCGCACCATGACGCGCAGCGGTGTGTTGACCCAACCTTTGCGGAACTACCAACCAGCTGGATGCGGCAGTTGTGGACCTAAGCAAGAGGACAAACCGGTCTGGAAATTCTGGCATGACCCTGCGCGCCGGAATAGATTTCGTAGCGAGTTTTTTCGGAACGGCCTGTTCTTGTTGAAATGGCTGGCGCTTGCCTATGTTCTCGAGGCGTTGCTGATCAATTATGTACCCGCTGATCTGATCGCACGCGCGGTCGGAGGAGACGGCGTGTTGCCCATAATCATCGCGGCACTTGTTGGGATGCCGGCCTATCTGAACTCATACGTCGCGCCGCCGCTATTGGCAGGTCTGATGGAGCAGGGGATGAGCGCCGGGGCAGCAATGTCCTTTATGATCGCGGGTGCGGTCAGCTCGATCCCGGCCATGGCTGCGGTATGGTCGCTGGTCAGGCCGAAAGTGTTTGTGACCTATCTGGGCCTGGGGATAGTCGGCGCAGTGATCGCAGGGATCATCTTTCAGATGATCTGAAGGAAAAACCGCCCGGTGTGGACACCGGGCGGTTTTGCTTTGTCAGCTTGCTTCGCAATAGCGCGGAAGTTTGAAGCGATACCTTGGTTCACCGCTTTCCACATAGACCCGCTTTTCGACACAGGCGCTTTGGCCGACGGTCTGGGAAATCGGGGCCTCGGTCGAAGTGATCGACGTCGCGGACCCGTCGGGTAAACGTACCGAGGCAATCACCCCGTTCTTGAGGTCGCCGTTGATAGCGGTGGCGGACAGAACCGGGACGGTCATGAAGGCTTCGTGTTCATGCGTGCCGTCGTCGTTCAGCAACAGCAGGGCTGCGGCAACCGCGATAACGCCTACGACACCGAACACGAGCAGGCCCCAGGTTCTTAGGAAGGCATAGATTGTCACGGCGCGGTGTGGGCCAAAAATGGCAGACAGTATGTTCAGCATCAGAGTCTCGTCAAAAAAGCCCCGGCCAGTTTGACCGGGGCTGTCTGCGTATCAGAAACGCGGATCGCTTTCGTCTTCATCCTCGGCCTCGCCTTTGGGCAAGTTGAAGAAACTGTCGGCGTCGATGATCGGCTCTTCTTTCTCCTCGGGGGAGTCATCAGACAACGAGAAGGTCTCGAGACCCTCGATCGCCGTTGGAATTTTGGGCGCTGCGTCCATTTCCAGTGACTGTTCGGTCGAAACCAGCTTGCGGCGCTCATCATCGCTCATGACGCCACCTTCAGCGGCTTTCTTGGCGGCGGCTTTCTGCACGATTGCGTCCAGCTCGGACTGTTTACACAAGCCCAGAGCGACGGGGTCAATCGGTTGCATGTTCGAGATGTTCCAGTGCGTCCGCTCGCGGATCGATTGGATGGTCGGCTTGGTGGTGCCGACCAGCTTGGCAATCTGACCGTCGCTGAGTTCGGGGTGGAACTTGACCAGCCACAGGATCGAGTTCGGACGGTCCTGACGCTTGGACAGCGGGGTATAGCGCGGGCCACGACGTTTTTCCTCGCCACTGGCGGCGGGGTTGAACTTGAGCTTCAGCTTGTGCAGCGGGTTGCCCTGCGCCACGTCAATCTCTTCCTGCGTAAGCTGGTTGTTGGCGATCGGGTCGAACCCTTTGACGCCAGCGGCCACGTCGCCATCGGCGATGCCCTGCACTTCCAACTCGTGCATTCCTACGAAATCCGCGATCTGCTTGAAGCTGATCGTTGTGTTGTCTACTAGCCATACGGCTGTTGCCTTGGCCATAAGCGGTTTTGCCATCAGCCCGTCTCCTATGCATACATCTTTCCCGTCGCCGGAATTCGGCGGCCCCGTGATCTTGGGGCAGGTTTCCGTTGTCGGGGAACTTGGGCTGTATATAGTCGCGGCAGGGCAAGAAGGGAAGAGGCGAATGCGCTGGCTGGTTCTATGGGTTTTCAGTGCAATGACGGTGCTTGCCGAGGGTGAAAAACCGGGGGCGTTCGACTACTATGTCCTGGCACTTAGCTGGTCGCCGAACTGGTGCGCGCGCGAAGGCGACGCGCGTGGGTCCGATCAATGCGATGTGCGGCATGATCACGGCTGGATTCTACACGGGCTTTGGCCGCAATTCCATCAGGGCTGGCCATCTTATTGCCGAACGGCTGAGGCCCCGCCGACGCGGACCATGACCCGTGAAATGGAAGATATTCAGGGCAGTTCCGGCCTTGCCTGGCATCAGTGGAAGAAGCACGGCACCTGCTCGGGCCTAAGCGCTTCGGACTATTACACCTTGTCGCGGCAGGCCTATGGGTCGGTCGAGCGTCCAAAGGTGTTCCGCCAGTTGGACGCATCTGTGAAACTGCCCGCATCTGTCGTGGAAGAAGCGTTTCTAAAGGTCAATCCGGGGCTGGAGCGCGACATGATCACCGTCACCTGCAAACAAGGCTATATCGAAGAGGTGCGCCTGTGCCTGTCCCGCGATCTTGAACCGGTGCCTTGTGGCCGGGATGTGATCAAGGACTGCGCGGCCAAAGACGCGCTTTTTGATCCGATTCGTTAGAGGGTCCGGATGGCAGTCGCGGTACCAAAGCTGCACGTCTTGAAAACAGGGTCACGTCCAGCGTGTCATAACCGCTGAGCACCGCCGAAGGGCCCAGATGCACAGTCCGGGTCAGGTACATGTTGTCGAGCGTGGGGACCATTTTGAGGTTCCTGACGTTGAGATCACCCTAGTCGTTACGTTCCTGCAAATTGCGGCGGTTGAAGGTCCAAATTCATGAAAATGTTGCTGACTATTTTTCTGAGCTTAGTTGCCTACGCGACTACGGCAAAGCTGTTGTTTGGAAGCTCACTCCAGCCAATTGCCCTGATAACGCTCTGGAACGACAGGCTTGGCGCACCGTTTTGGCCGATATTGCTGTAGTTCGGTACCGCGACGAGCTATTTGGTTGCCGCCTTCTTAGCAAAGAAGGGCTTGAAGGAACTTCTCTCGGTTCCGATTTTTTTGGCCTTGTCGATGAGTTTTTCTACGGTGTTTGTTGCAACATATGCTGAGTTGTTGCGCGCAATAGCCACCAGAAGCTTTAATGCAGATGTGGAAATTCAGAACTCATTCTACCAATCACTTAAACATGCGCTCTAAGAGGGGCAGTTCTTTTTGCACGGCGCGGCTCTTAAAGATTGCGTTCCATTTGCGTGGAGCTATAGGCGAGTGTCGTATTTTCAATTGCCTAACAACGTTGCAGTGAATGTCCTTCCATCGGAATGGTTGGTAAGCTGCAATATCATCGGAGATTGAGTTTCGAACTCCTTTTGAAGCGCGTCATGGGCTACACTACAACTCCTTCCGCGCCCTAAGCGCCGCTGTGATCGTCCCGTCATCCAAATAGTCCAGCTCGCCGCCAATCGGCACACCCTGCGCCAGCGAGGTCAGGCGCACCTGCCCGTCCAGTTGATCGGCTATATAGTGCGCGGTGGTCTGGCCATCGACAGTGGCGTTCAGCGCCAGAATGACTTCGGTGATCCCCTCGGCTGTGACCCGATCCTTGAGGCGGGGGATGCGCAGCTCGTCCGGGCCTATCCCGTCCAGAGCCGACAAGGTGCCACCCAGAACATGATAGCGGCCTTTGAAAACTGCGGCGCGTTCCATCGCCCAAAGGTCGGCGACGTCTTCGACGACGCACAGCTCTCCGGTCGCGCGGACTTCGCTATCGCAGATGTCGCAGATATCCGAGGTGCCTACATTGCCGCAATTCAGGCACTCACGGGCAGTGATGGCAACCTGTTGCATCGCGTCCGCAAGCGGTGTCAGCAGAAGGGCGCGTTTGCGGATCAGATGCAGCACTGCGCGACGGGCCGAACGTGGGCCGAGGCCCGGCAGTTTGGCCATCAGGTCGATCAGATTGTCGATATCGCTGTTCGAACTCACCGCGCTTGCTCCTGCATAAGGGCCGGGCAGTTGGGCCCGGCCGGTATTTCGTCAGGAGTGCCTATCAGAACGGCAGCTTGATGTCTGCGGGCAGGCCCATGCCTTCGGTCAGCTTAGCCATCTCAGCCTGCGACCGTTCAGCGGCCTTGGCCTGAGCATCTTTGATGGCGGCCAGGATCAGGTCTTCGACCACTTCCTTGTCGTCGCCGTTAAAGATTGACGGGTCGATATCGAGACCTTTCAGCTCTCCCTTGGCCGTGGCTGTTGCCTTGACCAGCCCTGCACCGGATTCGCCGACAACCATGATGGTATTCAGCTCTTCCTGCATATCCGTCATCTTGGTCTGTAGATCCTGTGCGGATTTCATCATCTTGGCCATGTCACCCAGGCCGCCGAGTCCTTTGAGCATCGGTATTCTCCTAATATCCGGTTTGACGCCTAAATACGGGCGCGGTCGGCGCGGCACAAGGGCCGAGCTGGCTCCTGCCCGTCGTCAAGGCCTTTGGCCAGACCTTTCCTCCCGTTGGGCGCGGGAGGTTTCCAGTTGGGTAAGATGGGACGGTTTCAGTCTTCCTCGAACGGGTCCCATTCGTCTTCGACCTCGGGCAGCGCCTCGGTTTCCACTTTGGCGGCACGTTCTTCCGGTGTTTCAATCCGCTTGATGCGTGCCTTCGGAAATTGCATGAGCACCGCCTGAACCAACGGGTGTTTCTCAGCCTCTGCTTTCAACGCCAGCTCGGCGGCGTCTCGAATCTCGGCGATGGTCGCAACCTCACCATCGGCCACAATCGACACAGCCCAGCGGTTGCCAGTCCATCGTTGCAGCGACGAACCCAGTCTCGCTGCCAGATCTGTGGGTGCGTTCTGTGTCGGGGTGAATTCGATCCGCCCCGGTTGGTAAGAAACCAGCCGCACCCCGTTTTCGACCTCGACCAGAAGTTTCACATCCCGATTGGTGCGGATCAATTCAACCACGTGGTCAAAACTCGGATACCGTGCCAGCGCCGATTGGATATCATGGGCCAGAGCGGCCGACGGCGCGCCGGCGGGGCTGCTAGTTGCGGACACGTAAGAAGATGATGTCGCTTGTACCGGAGCCTGAGAGGGCACGGCCATACCACCGCCAGGACCGCCATTCGGAGGCGGAGGCGGGTTGTCCTGCAGGCGCTTGATCAGCTCTTCGGGGCTGGGCAAGTCGGCAACATGGGTCAGGCGGATAACGGCCATTTCAGCAGCCATCATGGCATTTGGCGCGGCCGATACCTCTTCCAGCGCTTTCAGCAACATCTGCCACATCCGGGTCAAAACGCGCATTGGCAGGGCCTCGGCCATTTGCTGACCACGAGCACGTTCATCAGGGGAAACCGTCGGGTCCTCGGCTGCGTCTGGCGTGATCTTCACAACCGAAACCCAGTGCGTGATTTCGGCCAGATCGCGCAGCACGGATAGCGGATCGGCCCCTTCGGCATATTGCCCGCCCAATTCAGTCAGCGCGCTTGCTGCATCCCCTCGCAGGATCATTTCCATCAAGTCCAATACCCGGCCCCGGTCGGCCAGACCCAGCATCGCGCGCACCTGATCGGCGCTGGTTTCACCGGCCCCATGGCTGATTGCCTGATCCAGCAGCGAAGTTGCGTCGCGCGCCGACCCTTCGGCCGCGCGGGTGATCAGCGCCAGGGCATCATCCGCGATCTGTGCCTTCTCAGCCGCTGCGATCTTATTGAGCAGGCCAATCATGTCCTCGGGTTCGATCCGGCGCAGGTCAAATCGTTGGCACCGCGACAGAACAGTCACCGGGACTTTGCGGATTTCGGTCGTGGCAAAGATGAACTTCACATGCGCAGGAGGTTCTTCCAACGTCTTGAGCAGCGCGTTGAATGCGCTGGTCGAAAGCATGTGAACCTCGTCGATGATGTAGATCTTATAGCGCGCACTGGCGGCGCGGTATCGGACCGAGTCGATGATTTCGCGGATATCATTCACGCCGGTTCGGCTGGCGGCGTCCATTTCCATCACATCGACGTGGCGGCCTTCCATGATGGCGACGCAATGTTCGCACTGGCCGCAGGGTTCGGTCGTGGGCTTGCCTTCGCCATCGGGGCCAATGCAATTCATGCCCTTGGCGATGATCCGGGCCGTGGTTGTCTTACCGGTACCGCGGATGCCGGTCATGATGAAGGCTTGTGCAATCCGGTCGGCCTCGAACGCGTTTTTCAGCGTGCGCACCATTGCGTCCTGACCGACGAGGTCAGCAAAAGTTTCCGGGCGGTATTTTCGCGCGAGAACCTGATAGGCGGGGCTGGGCGTGTCGGTCATGTCTGCTCTGTTGGATTCGTGTCAGGTTTGCAGAGTAGAGACCCCCGCCGCCCGCGTCCACCGCGCGCGAAAAGGAATTTCGTTTTGGCAAGTTGCATCAGAGCCGGTAAATCATGAGGGGCCTCAGCCCCATGTGGTGATGCAGGAAAAGGAGCAGTGTTGGAGAGATTTGCAATTCACCCTCTTGGATTGGGCAAAGGGCAGATCGCTCTGTGCCCACTGCCGGGTGTCACGGGCGATTATGCTGGAGATTTCGCAGTAATCCGAGATTGGGCGCCGGACCTGGTCATCTCGATGACTACTCTGGATGAGTTCCAGCATTCCGCCGGGTTGTCATTCGAGGCGGACCTGCAGTGCGAACGGATTGCCTGGGTCCACCTTCCGGTCTCCGATTTCGGCGCCCCCACGCCTGAGGTTGAGGCGCTTTGGCCGCAAGCCAGCGCCGCCGCCCAACATGTCCTTGCCAGTGGCGGCAAGGTGCTGGTGCATTGCCGCGGTGGGTGCGGACGCTCGGGGATGGTTGTGATGCGGCTAACGGTGGAATGCGGCGAAGCGCCTGACCAAGCGCTTCGGCGGTTGCGTGCAGTGCGGCCCTGCGCGGTGGAAACCAAAGCGCAAAAGGACTGGGCCGGGTTGCCGGCCCGAACCCTTCCCTGAATCAGGCAGACACTTGATACGGAATACTGTCGCTGCGCGGCGGCAGGGTCGAAACGTCGAGCATCGCACAGGGTGGTTCTGACAGAAAACCAGCGGATTTCTGGATGAACTCCGGCCCGAACATCATGTCGCCATAGGCGTCCAGCTTTTCTGTCGGCGTGTCTGTGCTGGTGCCGCAATAGACCCTGATCTGTTCTGATTGGGCCCGAAAACGGGCCGTGCAGCCTTCGGTGCAATGGGTCAGATCGCTGGTACCTTCGACCTCGAATGTTTTGGATGTCGCAGGCGTTGCCGTCGCCATCGCCTCGGCCATGGCGCGTGCCATTCGGGCAAGGGCGGGGCAGGGTTTCCCGGTCCTCTGACAGACGGTTGCGGTGAATTCGTGTGTTTTTGTCTTCCAGATCATAATGCGCCCTCCGCGCGCAGGACGGAGGGTGAGGATCAGGTGTGACAGCGCGCTGACGACCTGCCCGGACACCCCGCCCGAGTTTCGGTTTCGATACGATGGCAGGTCTCCTGACTTGCGGGTCGTCGCTTTGCCGACCTTCCCAGCCCTGGGGCCAGTGGTATTTCGGCATTGCTCACCGCTTACAGTTGCGGGGGCAGTCGCGGAGTTGGCCCTTTCCGGCATCGCCGGGGCAGACCGCACCGTGTTCCCTTTTCATCCCGCCCCAATTCCGGGGCAAGAACCATCACCACATCGCTAGCGGCTATGCAGACCCCGAGTCAAGCCACCTGTTGGGGTGCAAACCGGACGTTTGGTCATCTTGATGAAATCTTGACTCTGGTGGCCGAAATCGGGCCGATTGTTGAGTGAACCGAGTAGTTCAGAATTTGTCGGAAGCGCCATGCTTGATACCACGCCCTGCGTCCAGACTAAGGACTTTGATTTTGCCTCAGGCTCTGCCAGCCTGTCGGCGCGGCTGTATCTGCCTGAAACCCAGCCGAAGGTCGCCGTGGCGATTCACAGCGCAACTGCAGTGCCGCGCGAATATTACCAGCATTTTGCCCGTTGGCTGGCCGCCGAACAGGGTATGGCCTGTCTGACCTATGACTACAGCGATTTCGGGCATTCGCTGCGCGACAAACTCAAAACCTCCGAGGTGACCATGGCGGATTGGGCCTTGGTCGACATGCCCGCCGCACGGGCTGAGATGCGCAGGCGGTTCCCGGACGCTTTGCAGTGGAGCATCGGTCATTCCCTTGGCGGCTTGCTGGGGCCGGTGCAGCCAGACATTGATCAGATCGACCGGATGATCTGTGTATGTTCGGGGCTGGTTACTCTGTCCGACCATCCCTGGCCCTATCGCGGGCTGGCGTGGATGTTCTGGCATGTGCATGGGCGTCTGGCAGTGAATGCGCTGGGCTATCTGCCGGGCAAAGCGGTGGGGATCGGTGCCGATTTGCCTGGTCCGGTCTATTGGCAATGGCGTAGCTGGTGCACGGCGCCGCAGAATTATGTGCCGCAGATCGGTGACGCTCTGCCCGAAGCGAGATGGGCGCAATCGAATACGCCGGTGGACCTGTTCACCTTCGAGGACGACCAGATGGTGCCGCCAGACGCTGTCTGGCGGCTTGCCGATCTGTATGGACCAAAGGCGCGGCGACATCTGTTGTCTCCGAATGAATTCGGAGCGCCTGAGATCGGTCATATTGGCGCTTTTGCCCGCAGAAACCGGGCGGTTTGGCCCCGGTTGATTGCCTGAAAACGAGGCGCCTTTCTGTCACGCTCAGTGTCTGCTGCGGGACTTTTTGTCATTCATGACGGATCGCACCATTTTGCCAAAGGCTTTGTCACGTGCCCGTGACTGCGCGAGGGTTTCGGAATTCCTCTGATCTTCGCGCCGAAGCTTGTGCCAGCGCGCCAGCCGGTCGGGCTCAATCACGCCATTGGCAATCGCCTCCTGTACAGCACAACCGGGTTCGGCCTGGTGCTGGCAATCTGAGAACCGGCACCTTGCAGCCAATTCTAGAAGGTCTGAGAAAACCTCATCCACGCCGTCTTGGGCATCCATCAAACGCAGGGCGCGCATTCCTGGCGTATCAATCAGCCACCCCCCGTTTCGCATCGGGTGAAGCGCACGATGGGTCGTGGTGTGGCGACCCCGTGCGTCATCCTCGCGGATCCCCGCCGTTGTCCCGGCCTGACCAGTCATGGCGTTCGCCAATGTGGTTTTGCCGACACCGGATGAGCCGACCAAAGCAGCAGTTTGCCCGGAAGGGCACCAGGACAGGATCGGATCAATCTCTGACGCCTCCAGCGCGTTGACGGTTAGAACGGTCAGAAACCGAGCCAGCGAACTGGCCTGACTGGCATAGCTCTCTGGGTCAGGGCAGCTGTCGGCCTTGGTCAGGACAACAACCGGATAGCACCCGGCCTGATGCGCCAGCGCCAGATAACGCTCAAGCCGTGCCAGATTGAAATCGGCATTGCAGGAACTGACGATATACAGCACGTCCACATTCGCCGCGATCAGCTGAACCTGCGCACCGGTGCCTGCGGCCCGGCGTTGCAAGAGGCTTTTGCGCTCCAAAAGATGCCGAATGCGGTTTTGATCATCCGCAAGGATCCAATCGCCAACCGCAAATTCGCCGGTTGATCGGTCAGGGGTCAGATCAGATGTGTCGCCCAGCGCATTCAGGCCGATCAGGCGATCACGATGGACGGCGTTGATGCGATGCGGTGTGCAGGTAGGGTTCACAGCATGTTGGGCTGCAAAATGAGAGGACCATCCCAGGTCCGAAAGTGTTTTGGACATTGTTCTGCCTGTGTTCAGATACAGGAAACCATCAGGGTGGCAGGCGCGCACCCATCGGTAACATGTTCAGGCAAGAGCGGGGGTTAGTCCCGGAAACGCTCTGCCCGAAGGGTCATTGCTACAATCATAAAGTCCCTCCTGCGGCAGTCGTTGCGCGTAAGTGAGAGGTTGGACATCGACCCAAGCGGGGCTCGTTGTGGCTGCTTCCTTCCGGATCTGACCAGGTTGGCGAGGCGCTCGCCCGCGCCAACCTCTCGAGGGTGGATATAGGCAGTTGGCCGGAAAAACACAACCCGTCAGAAGGTCAGAAGAATCCGTAAAAAGCCATTTTCGTCGGTTCCAAGGACTTGTGGATCAAATTCCTGAATGTCCTGCAGATGTCGGTGGGCATTTGGACCGGTGCGTAAGATCGCCTGCGTACCAGTGTTACTGGTGATTCTGAAGGGTTTCTGGGCCTCTTCCAGCGGATCGCTGACCAAGGTGCCTGACAGATAATCCAGCAGGGCTTGCTGGACCGGCAGGATGGGCATGTCGATACGTTGCGCATTACCCGCAAATGGGAAATGCCCGCCCCCGCTGGCGCGATAATTGTTAAGCGCGACGGCAAATTGCTGATCCGGTGCAATGGGGGTGGCACCGACCAGAACCTCTGAAACGCGCCGGTTTTCGGCGTTGATCAAGGTGCCCATATCGTCGAAACGCGGAGGTTGTGTCAGATCAATTCTGCAGGACAGCCCGTATAGCACATCAAAGTTGTGACCCACCCGATTTTCGCAAATAAGTTCGGATGCAGATCCGGTCGAAATCTGGTTGAAAACAGCTGCGGACATCTCAAGCCAGTCCACGATTTGATCACCGGATACAATGACACCCTGCAATTCGTTTGGAAAAACATGCAGGTCAACCACGTTACGCAGGAATATCTCGCCAGGCTTAACATCCGTATAGAATCGCGGCCCGGCCCGACCGCCGAATTTCGAAGGTGAAACCGCCGATAAAATCGGAATGTCTGCCAGGTCGGTTTCGGACATACACAGACGTAACGCGGCAGCCTGGGCGGCGGCGACCAGCCTCAGCCCACGGTCCTCGGTGCAAAAGCTGAAATAGCTGTGCAGATGGTGCGGGGTGCGCCCGACCGGCTGGCCCGCTCGCCTGCGGGTTTCGGCATGACCCGAGGAAAACAGATGCAACAATTCCGGATCTTCAGGCGCCAGTGATACGATTTCGTCGGGATGCCCCGCAGATATCGGTCGCAGCGTCGCCTGGGCTTCGCCAGCGGTCCAGCCGCCGCGCTCTGCCGAGTGAAGCTTCAGGTCGATCACCCCCAGATGTGATCCGGCCGTTCCGGGTAAGACAACTGGTTTGCCATGCACCAGAGTGTTTTCAGAGCCGGCCTTGGCGGGATAGGTCAAATGGGAATGACCAGCAATTATTGCGTCGATACCTTCGATTTCGGCTAGCGGAATAATCGCGTTTTCCATATTCTGTTGTGACCTGTCCGGTCCGAAACCGGTATGGGCCAACGCGATGATCAGGTCGCAATTTTCGTCTTTGAGCTTTCTGACTTTGTTTGCCGCACAAGTCAGGATGTCCTGAGTGGTAAGGGTGTCGTGCAGCTTGTGCGCCTCCCATTGCGCTGTCTGAGGCGGGAGGACCGAAAAAACCCCAATTTTCAAGGCCATAGGTGTCGGCGAGCCAGGGATCTGTTTGTGCAAAATGACATGATCTTGCCAGATCTGAGGCCCATTCGTGCGCAAGGCATTGCTGCTGAGCACAGGGCAGGGGGCGTCAGAGATAACCTGCTGTAAGAATTGAAGCCCGAATCCGAAGTCGTGGTTTCCCAGGCCAATCGCGTCATATCCCAGGCTGCCGAAGGCCTGCATCAGGATGTGCGGCGCATTGGCGGGATCGGCAGCCCAATCCCCCAACGGTGTACCCTGCAGAGCGTCTCCGTTGTCGAAGAGCAAGACGATATCTCCGTCTGCCTCAGCCTCGTTTCGCGCCTGCCGGATCAGGCTGGCCGTTCGGGTCAATCCGATCGTAGGTTCGTCTTGATCCGCGTAATAATCAAAACTGCACAGGTTCATGTGCAGATCGGTGGTCGCCAAAATCCGGATACCTACAGACTGATCAGACAAATGCGAAATTGTTTTTAATACTCTACTTTTGGCAGTTTTATGAATAACAACTTCAACAAAAAGCATAGTAAGTGCAAATTTTTTTATGCACTTGCGGTAATTTGACGGGATCGCCTCGGTTTTCGGTCGTGGAATTGTCGTTGCAACACCGAAGCTGTCATGGCAGCCCTGTGCAGGCGAACCAGAGGAATTTAAATGAAGAACGCGGAACAGGTAACGTTTGGTGGATCAGGGCTGGATCGTGCCGCACATCTTCGCGGAGACGTCGACACGATGGCAGCAGCGCGAGCACATCCGAAAGCGAAATGCCTGTTGCTGTGGCGCGGAAAGCTGCTGGTTCAAGGAGAGGCCCTTGATCAACTCTGCTTGTTACCTGTCTTGCATGAGCTGATCGCAAATGGTCCCGGTGGGATCGTCCCAGCGCCAGTATTGCTTGGTCTCTCGGATGAAGTTCCGGTTTTTGCCTTTGATATATCCGATTGGATGCCCGAGGGCGCTGACCTGTCCGAACTTGGGGCATTCTTCGACCGATCAGAGCAACAGCACCCGGATTTGCCTGAAGGTCAGGTTTTTGTCGAATTGCGCCGCATCATGGCGCGCCTTTCCTCACGTGATGCCGAACTTTCGGCTTCCGCCAAGGCGGTCATCGCCTGGCATGAAACCCATAGGTTTTGCGCCCGTTGCGGCGCCGCCAGCGAGATGTCGCAAGCAGGATGGCAACGCAGTTGCCCGTCGTGTGGGGGGCAGCATTTCCCACGCACCGACCCGGTCGTCATCATGTTGATCACATATGGGAATTCGGTGCTGATGGGGCGATCCCCGGGATGGCCTGAAGGGATGTATTCGCTACTGGCCGGATTTGTCGAACCCGGAGAAACGCTGGAAGCGGCGGTGCGCAGAGAGGTGATGGAAGAGGCCGGTGTCCCCGTCGGGCAAGTAACCTATCTTTCCAGCCAGCCCTGGCCCTTTCCGGCGTCACTGATGTTTGGCTGTGCAGGCGAGGCATTGTCGCAAGAAATCACTATAGATCCGGTTGAAATCGAAGACGCTATATGGGTGGATAAGGCTGAAATGATGCAGGTCTTTGCTGGGGAACATCCCAGCCTTCTGCCCGCGCGCAAAGGCGCGATTGCGCATTTTCTGCTGCAAAACTGGCTTGCAGATACGCTCGACTGACAAAATACTGGGCGAATAGGCAAGAGAACGATAACCCACCATGCAATTCTCCGCACGTGAAGATATTCAGGCCCCTGTCAACGCGGTGTTCGAAATGTTTGCGGATTTCGAACGGTTCGAGCGGATGGCAATGCGCCGCGGGATCGAGGTCCGGCGTTTGTCAGGGCATATGGGCGTTGTGCCCGGTACATCCTGGGAGACCGAGTTCCGTATGCGCGGAAAGCCCCGGCGCGTGGAAATCAATATGGCCGAATGTGATCCACCGACCCATATGCGGTTCGAGGCGGCAAGCAAGGGAATGAATGGCTCAACCAGGGTCGAGTTTCTGGCCCTGTCGCAACGTAGAACCCGGCTGACCGTGGATATGTCGCTATCGGCCAAATCCCTGCCTGCACGGCTGTTGCTGCAATCGCTCAGATTGGGTCAGTCGCGGTTCCGGCGACAGTTTCAGGCCCGCCTCAGCGAATTCGCGCGGGAAATGGAAGAACGTCATCTGCACGGTTCTTGAGAATTCCGAGACAAGAGGCCCTGAATGTCTGATGTGATATTGCGCAGCGCTGTTGTGGATGACGCCAAAGGTATTTCCGAGGTCCTGCAAGAGATCGTGACCGCCGGTAAGCGCACCAAACCCAGCGATGAGAGTTTTGCCAAAGAGCATTACATCAGCCACTGCGGCAGCATCCAATGCACCGTGGCGGTGCAGGGTTCACAGGTATTGGGCTTTCAGGCGCTGATACTGGCCGTCGACGGAAACACTTATGGCGTAACAGCCGGTTGGGGCATCATCGGAACACATATACGCCCGTCAGCCGCGCGCATGGGGGTCGGGCGGGCCCTGTTTCAGAAAACGCTGCTGGCGGCCCGAGCCGCAGGTCTGCCTGCAATAGACGCGACCATTGGAGCGCAAAATGCCGAAGGCCTGGCCTATTACGCGGCCATGGGATTTGTCGGTTACCGGTCACATGAAGGTGCGGTGTGCAAGAAATACCAGTTAGCCTGAGCTAGCCGCGCGGCTGGACGGCTGGATACACGCCCAGAATCTCAACATTGGTGGTGAAATGTTCCAGCTCTTCCAGGGCCAGTTGTACATTGCGGTCATCTGGGTGCCCGACAATATCCGCATAGAACTGCGTGGCCGTGAACGACCCGTCGACCATATAGCTTTCCAGCTTGGTCATGTTGACACCATTGGTGGCGAAGCCGCCCATCGCCTTATACAGCGCGGCCGGGATGTTGCGGACCTGAAACACAAAACTGGTGATCATCCCATGCGCCCCGCGCCGCGACAGATCCGCGTCGCGTGACATGATCAAAAAGCGCGTGGTGTTGTCGTCGCTGTCCTCGATATGGCGGGCCAGGACGTTCAGGTTATAGATCTCTCCGGCCAACTCGCTGGCCAGCGCAGCAGAATGCAGTTCGGCGGCCTCGGAAACCTCGCGCGCGGCGCGGGCATTGTCCGGGCTGACGCGTCCCTGAATGCCGTGCTGCTTCAGGAACCCAGCGCATTGTGGCAGCAGCACCAGATGCGAATGCGCTTCGGTGATGTCGCTCAGCTTGGCACCGGGGACGGCCAACAAATTGATGTGTACGCGAACAAAAGCTTCATCGATGATATGCAACCCGCTATGGGGCAGCAGGCGGTGAATATCGGCCACCCGCCCATAGGTCGTATTTTCGACCGGAAGCATCGCCAGGTCTGCTTTGCCGGACCGAACTGATTCGATCACATCCTCAAATGTGCGGCAGGGCAGGGCCTCCATATCGGGACGAGCGTTTCGGCATGCCTCGTGGCTATAGGCACCGGGTTCTCCCTGAAATGCGATACGTTTTGTCATTTGGTCGATTCCGTGCAACAAGTTCCAGAATTGGGCGTTTAGTCGCGGTGTCTATACCTTGCCTCTTGTAAGGGGAAGCCTTAGACACCCCGCAGACAGCTGAAATGGACTCGCGATCAATGTTCGAAACGATGACAGTTACCAAGGCCGCAGCAGGCCTGTTTGGCACCTTCCTGGTGCTGCTTCTGGCCAAATGGGCCGCAGAAGAGCTTTACCACGCCGATGCCCATGGCGAGACGGCTTCGTACATCATCGAAACCGAAAGCGCAGGCGAAAGCGCCAACGGTGAAGAGGTAGTATTTGAAGAGCTGCTGGCCGCCGCCGACGTTGAAAAAGGCGCCAAAGTTTTCCGCAAGTGTACCGCGTGTCACAAGCTGGAAGACGGTGCAAACGGCACAGGCCCCTATCTGTATGGTGTCGTTGACCGCCCTGTCGCAACGGCCAGCGGTTTTACCGGCTATTCGGCACCGATGCAGGCCCATGGCGGCAACTGGACACCCGAAGCACTGGATGCCTTCCTGACCAAGCCAAGCAGCTATATCTCGGGCACATCCATGAGTTTTGCTGGCCTGAAAAAACCGCAGGACCGTGCCGATCTGATTGCCTATCTGCAGACAATCGGCAACTGATGCCACACCGGCACATCTGAAATTCAAAGCCGCTGCCCCGTGCAGCGGCTTTTTTTGTATGAAGAAACCTTCACAATGCGCTCACGCATTCTAAACTTGAATCAGTCAACGCTGGACCTTTAGCTTCGTTCAGGCGCAAGACTATAAGAAGTGACGCAACAGGGGATGAGCCAAATGGAATCCAACCGACAGATTGTTCAGGCACGTGCATTGGATTTCAGAGGTTGGTTGACCATACCGATAACCGGCTTTTTGCTGCTTGCGCTCATGACCTCTCAACTGTTTGCCGAAGAGACCATCATCAAAAGACACGGATTCTCGGAATTTGGCGATTTGAAATACCCTGAAGGGTTTGCCCATTTCGACTATGTAAATCCTGATGCGCCGCGCGGCGGAGAGTTATCTTATGCAGCGCAAGGGACATTTGACAGTTTCAACCCCTATACGCGGCAGGGACGCGCGGGTGCGCGTTCTGCGGATCAGTATGAATCCCTGATGGTCGCGTCCTATGATGAAACGGCCACTTACTACGGTCTGCTGGCAGAAAGCCTTGAATACCCGGAAAGCCAGGATTGGGTCATCTTCAACATGCGACCTGAGGCGCGGTTTTCCGATGGAAGCCCGGTGACTGCCGAAGATGTTGTGTTTTCGCATAATCTGCTGCTGGAACAGGGGTTAAAATCCTATGCCGACGCCGTCCGCGAGATGATTCCGCGTGCCGAAGCGCTGGATGATCATCGGGTTAAATTCTACTTCGCACCGGATATCCCGCGCCGTGGCCTAATAAGTCAGGTTGCCGGGACATCTGTGTTTTCCAAGGCCTGGTTTGAGGCAGACCCTGAAAACCGGCGGCTCGACAAATCCCGGCTTGAGCCCGGTATCGGATCCGGACCTTATGTTTTGGACAGCTATGACATCAACCGGCGCATCGTCTACAAGCGCAACCCGGACTATTGGGGCGACCACGTTAATGTGAATATTGGCCGCAACAACTATGACTCCATCCGGATCGAATATTTCGCGGACTCGATTGCTGCGATGGAGGGGTTCAAAGCGGGCACGTTCACACTGCGCCAGGAAAACAACTCGAAAAGCTGGGCAACGGCCTATGATTTTCCTGCCATAGCAAACGGAACAGTGGTTCGGGTAGAGCTGGAAGACGGGGATGTCCCCAACGCTTCGGGCTTTGTCATGAACCTGGACCGGCCGCAATTTCAGGATCCCAAGGTGCGCGAAGCCGTCCAGTTAGGGTTCAACTTCGAATGGACGAATGAAAGCTTGCAATATGGCCTGTTTCAGCAGCGCGACTCATTCTGGCAGGGAACTCACCTAGAGGCGACGGGGCTGCCCGAGGGGCGTGAACTGGAGGTTCTGCAAAGCCTGGGCGATGCGCTGGACCCTGCGGTACTGACCGACCAACCGGTCGTTGCCCATGAATCCCGCGCCGAGCGTCAGAATGATCGTCGCAATCTGCGCGCCGCGATGAAGCTGCTGGATGAGGCCGGTTGGCAGGTGGGCGAAGACGGTATCCGCCGCAATCAAAACGGTGAAGTACTAGCCATAGAATTTCTGTCAGACCAGCCGACTCTTGATCGTATAATCCAGCCATTTGTCGCTAACCTGAGGACGATGGGTATCGATGCGACCTACAATCGTGTGGACAATGCGCAATTCACCCTGCGCCGCCGTGACCGGGATTTCGACATGATTTTCGGCGGGTACCCAAGTTCGCTGCAACCTTCGACGGGACTGTACCAGCAATTCGGAACCGAGGCGGCATCGTATTCCGTATTCAACCCGTCCGGTGCGCACGGCCCGGATATTGAGCCACTGATCGACAACATCGTGGCAGCAACCAACAGCGAAGAGTTGTTTGCCAATGTCCGCGCCCTGGACCGTGTTCTGCGGGCTAAGCGGATCATGGTGCCCACTTGGTATTTGGGCAAATACTGGGTTGCCTATTGGGACATGTATGAATACCCGGAAAACCTGCCGCCTTATTCATTGGGTGTCGAAGACCTGTGGTGGATCAACGCCGAGCAGGAAGCCCAGTTGAAATCCTCCGGCGCCTTGAGGTAATCCGCCCAAATGGGAGCATATATTCTAAGACGCCTGCTGCTGGTCATTCCCACACTGCTGGGAATCATGATCGTCAACTTCACCCTTGTGCAGTTTGTGCCAGGCGGCCCGATTGAACAGATCATCGCCCAGATGGAGGGTGGTGGAGATGTATTTGAAGGTATCGCTGGCGGTGGCGGCGATATCGAACAGCAGACCGGCGGCACAAATGATCGTTATATCGGCGGGCGTGGCCTGCCGCCTGAATTCATCGAAGAACTGGAAAAAGAATTCGGGTTCGACAAACCGCCCTTGGAACGGTTTCTGAATATGATGGGTAATTACCTGACTTTGGATTTTGGCGAGAGCTATTTCCGGTCGATCAGTGTGACCGATCTGGTACTGGAAAAGATGCCGGTGTCTATTTCGCTGGGGCTTTGGTCGACGCTGATTGCCTATCTGGTGTCGATCCCTCTGGGTATTCGCAAGGCGATCAGGGACGGATCAAGCTTTGACACCTGGACCAGTGGCGCCATCATCGTGGCCTATGCCATCCCGGGATTTCTGTTCGCCATTTTGCTGCTGGTGCTATTTGCCGGTGGGTCCTATTGGCAGATCTTTCCGTTGCGGGGGCTTACCTCGGACAACTGGGACAGCCTGAGTGTATTTGGCAAGATTGCCGATTACTTCTGGCATATCGCGTTGCCGATCCTGGCGCTGACCATATCGGCCTTCGCAACGCTCACCTTGCTGACCAAAAACTCGTTTCTGGACGAGATCAAAAAGCAATATGTCATGACCGCACGCGCCAAGGGCCTGAGCGAAAGCCGGGTGCTGTATGGCCACGTATTCCGCAATGCGATGCTGATCGTAATCGCGGGTTTTCCGGCCGTCTTCATCGGTGTGTTTTTCGGAGGGTCAATCATCATCGAAACCATCTTTTCGCTGGATGGATTGGGCCGGTTGGGCTTCGAGGCCGCCGTGGCGCGGGATTACCCGGTTATTTTCGGGACCCTGTTCATCTTTGGCCTGATGGGTTTGGTGGTCGGCATCATCAGTGATCTGATGTATGTGTTGGTTGATCCGCGCATCGACTTTGAAAAGCGGGAGGGGTAAATGGCGCTTTCCCCCCTGAATCAGCGCCGGTGGCGCAACTTCCGCCGGAATGGCCGGGCGTTCTGGTCGCTGATCATCTTCTCGATCCTGTTCGGCCTGTCGCTATTTGCTGAATTTATCGCAAATGACAAACCGATCCTCGTGAAATACCGCGGTGAGCTTTATACGCCGATCTTCAATTTCTACCCAGAGACCGAGTTTGGCGGTGATTTCCAAACCGAAGCAATCTATCGCGACCCCGAAGTGCGTTGTCTGATAGACAGTGGCGGTTTGGATCAGTGCTTTGACGATCCTGACGGCATTATCGAACAGATCGAGGCCGGATCCTTTGCCGCCGACGGGTTCGAGCGCGGCTGGGCCATCTGGCCGCTGATCCCATACTCTTTCAAAACCAGCGTTGATCGGCCGGGCGCAGCCCCACTGCCGCCCAATGGTCAGAACCTGCTTGGCACCGATGACACCAAGCGCGATGTGCTTGCACGGGTGATCTATGGGTTCCGTCTGTCCATTCTGTTCACGCTGATGGTCACAGGTGTTGCCAGCCTGATCGGTATCTTCGCAGGCGCCATTCAGGGCTTTTTTGGCGGCTGGCTGGATTTGATCTTTCAACGGATCATCGAGATTTGGTCGGCCACCCCATCGCTTTATGTGATCATCATCATGTTCGCTATTCTAGGGCGCAGTTTCTGGTTGCTGGTGTTGCTCATGATCCTGTTCAGCTGGACCGGATTGGTTGGCGTTGTCCGAGCAGAGTTCCTACGGGCGCGAAACCTTGAATATGTCCGGGCGGCGCGGGCGTTGGGCGTCAGCAACAGGACGATCATGTTCCGCCACATGCTGCCCAATGCAATGGTCGCCACGCTGACCTTCATGCCCTTCATCGTCACCGGAACGATTGGCGGGCTTGCATCGCTGGATTTTCTGGGCTTCGGCCTGCCGTCCTCGGCTCCGTCACTTGGCGAGCTGACCTTGCAGGCAAAACAGAACTTGCAGGCCCCTTGGCTGGCCTTTACCGCCTTTTTCACCTTTGCCATCATGCTGTCGCTTCTGGTCTTCATTTTCGAAGGCGTCCGCGATGCGTTTGATCCCAGAAAGACCTTCTCATGAGCCTGCTGGATGTAGACAACCTCAAGGTTTCGTTCCGGCAGGACGGGCAGGTCAGTGCGGCGGTCAAGGGCGTGTCCTTCACGGTGGATCGTGGGGAAACCGTGGCTTTGGTAGGGGAATCCGGGTCCGGAAAATCTGTGACCGCCTTGTCGACCGTCTCGCTGTTGGGAGACAGCGCGATTGTCGAAGGTTCGGTGAAATATGACGGGCAAGAGATGATCGGGACGTCCGAGCAACATCTGATGGATGTGCGCGGCAACGACATCAGCTTCATCTTTCAAGAACCGATGACATCGTTGAACCCGTTGCACACGATCCGGAAGCAGATGGCAGAATCGCTGGCACTGCATCAGGGGGTGGTGGGCGACGCGGCCCGTGATCGGATTGTCGAGTTGCTGACGAAGGTTGGCATCCGGGACCCGAAGGATCGGTTGGACAGCTATCCGCACCAACTTTCGGGCGGACAGCGGCAGCGCGTCATGATCGCCATGGCGCTGGCCAATAAGCCGGACATTCTGATCGCAGATGAACCGACCACGGCACTGGACGTGACCATACAGGCACAGATACTCGAGTTGCTGGCAGACCTGCAGAAAGCCGAAAACATGGGAATGCTGTTCATCACCCATGACCTTGGCATCGTGCGCCGGATCGCCGACCGAGTTTGCGTCATGAAGGACGGAGAGATTGTCGAAGCCGGTGCAACCGCGGACATCTTCGAGAACCCTCAGCATCCCTATACCCGGAAATTGCTGGCGGCCGAACCGTCGGGCCAACCCGATCCGGTCGCCGCGGATGCAGAAGAGGTCGCCCGCACCGATCACCTGAAAGTCTGGTTCCCGATCCAGCGCGGCTTTCTCAAGCGAACTGTCGGCCATGTTAAGGCGGTGAATGACGCCAGCCTCAGCGTGCGCGCCGGCGAAACCGTGGGGATCGTGGGCGAAAGCGGGTCGGGCAAGACCACGTTGGCGCTGGCCATCATGCGGCTGATCGCGTCCGAGGGTGGTATCACATTTCGCGACCAGGATGTGCGCCGTTGGTCCACACGCGAATTGCGCCGGTTGCGCAAGGATATGCAGATTGTGTTTCAGGACCCGTTTGGAAGCCTGAGCCCGCGCATGACCTGTATGCAAATCATCGCCGAGGGTCTGGCAATCCACAAGGTTGATCCACACCGCGCCCCGCGCGATCTGGTGGCGGATGTGATGACCGAAGTGGGGTTGGACCCGGCGTCGATGGACCGGTATCCGCACGAGTTCTCGGGCGGGCAGCGGCAGCGTATCGCCATCGCACGGGCGATGGTGCTCCGTCCCAAACTTCTGGTGCTGGATGAGCCGACAAGCGCGCTTGACATGACGGTTCAGGTGCAGATCGTAGACTTGCTGCGGGAACTGCAGCGGAAATACGGGTTGGCATATCTGTTCATCAGCCATGACCTAAAAGTGGTCCGGGCGATGTCACATAATGTCATCGTAATGCGGAACGGTGACGTGATTGAAATGGGCGCTGCCGAAGACCTGTTCGAAAACGCGCAGACAGATTACACCCGCGAATTGATTGCGGCAGCGGGCTGAAGCCCGCTCGCCGTGTTTTTCATGCGTTTGCGGTTTCCCGTGTTGCCGCTTTCGGTATCGGGCCGCGCAGTTCTTCATAGTGATCAAAGCTTAACTTTACCCAACCGGTGCCGCGCGTGGCGCTGGCCAGGGTGCGATGCAACTCATCCTCGGCCACGGCAGGAAGTTGGGCATTGAAAATCTCCCAGCCCGAAGCGTTGGGGTTGCCTTCGAATCCCAGCACTTGACCCTGTAAGGAACTGATCGTGGGAACAAGATCACCGACGAAATCGGATGGCAGGTGAATCTCTGCGTTCAGAATGGGTTGCAGGACCACCGGTTTGGCCTGAGGCAGCGCCTCGCGTACGGCGTTCTTGCCTGCGGTGCGGAAAGCATAATCGGAACTGTCCACATTGTGGTGTTTGCCGTCACTCAGCGTGATTTTGACATCAACAACAGGGAAGCCCTCAGGCCCCTGCTCCAGCGCGTCCTTGGCCCCGTGTTCAACTGAAGGAATATAGTTGCGCGGCACCGAACCGCCTTTCACGATCTCTTCGAACTGAAACCCTGATCCGCGCGGCATGGGCGTGACCGAGATCACGACATCTGCAAACTGACCCGCACCACCGGATTGCTTGCGGTGACGGTGGCGGTGTTCGATGGGCGCACGGATGGTTTCGCGATAGGCGGTCTCGATCGGGTCGGCCACGATTTCGATCCCGAAATCTTCGGCCAGTTTGGCGGTGATCCGGCGCATGTGCTGCGGGCCTTGAGAGCCCAGCACCGCATGGCCGCTCAGCTCATCCTGCTCCAGATGGAGACCGGGGTCGATCTCGACCAGACGGGTCAGAGCGTTCGACAGGCGCACGTCATCTCGCTCATGCGCGGGTGATACGATCTGACGTTGGGCGACTGGATGTGATGATGCCCATTCCGGCAACGGAGATTCGGATTTGCTGTCGTAAATATTGCCGGGGATCAGGTGATCGGATTTCACGGCCAGCCCGATCTGACCTGCCTCCAGCCCGGAAATCTGGGTCTTGGCGTCAAGTGTCGTCAGATTGCCGACCGTCTCACCTCCCAAAGCTTCATGCGCACGCACGCCATCTCCCAAGCCACGAAGGACGATGATCTTGCCGATATGTTTCTTCACGTCCGCGAATCCCGCAATGGCGCGGGCAGTCTCGGTGGCCTCATCGCGGTTGGCGGCAAGGTTGAACTCAGGGGCTTCGTGCCGCAGGGCTTTCATCAGGCGGGTCAGGCCATTGCCATGGCTGGCCGCGCCCAGACAGGCGGGGATCAACTGGTGGTTCTGCAAAACCTGCGCGGCCAGATCGTAGATCTCGGCACTTGCGGGCTGTTTGTCTTCGATCAGCTGCTCTAACAGGTGATCGTCAAAGTCCGACAGCGTCTCTAGCAGCTCGGTGCGGGCTTCTTGTTCGCGGTCCTCGACCGAGTGCGGCAGTTCGATCAGGGCCGAGGGCTGGCCTTCCTGATATTTCCAAGCCCGCTCCGAGATCAGATCGACCGCGCCGACTATTGTCTCGCCGTCGCGAATAGGGACCTGACGTAGGGCGATGTGGTGGGTGCAGTAGGTCTGTAGCGCGGCGATGATATCCCGGATACGGCCATTTGGGGCATCCATCCGATTGATGAACAGGAAACAGGGAATGCCCGCCTCTTCAACCAGCCGCAGATAGGGCGCGCACAAGACAGCCGCGTCTGGGTCCGGCGGGACAACCACAACCGCCGCATCCGAAATCGCCATGGCTGGTCCGACATAACCCAGATTGTCGCTGCCCCCGTCCACGTCGATCGCGCACCAGGGCTCGTCCAAGTAAGAAAAACCGTGCAAGTGCACGGTTCCGGAGACATCGAATGTGGTGGGTCGGTTGTCGAGACGGCTTATGGCCTCGACCAGGGTTGTCTTGCCAGATTGGCTGGGGCCGAGGACGGTGAATACGCGCATGAGTGATGTCCCTCTTTTCAGGTTGCAGTAATACCTGCACGAAAAGGGCCGACCCACACGGCTGCGTGGGCGAGGACTGACTGCGAATTCACCTGCCTCAGGGTTCGGATCGTTCCGCCCAAGTGTGAAGACAACCAGAGGCTCGCGTCAAGCCCCTGTACTGGTATCTAAGCGGCGGGCCGCACAACCGGGCCCACCTGTAAGCGATCAGATCGCCGAGCTGTGGCCTGCCTTGCTCAGGTCATAGGCGTCAAAGCTGCGGGCAATCATTCGGGTCAGCGGCCGGGCCTCGGGTGGAATGAACAGGCCATCCTTGGTGACGTGTAGCAGATTGTTGAAGTCGGCATTGGCCTTCTGGAACATCTCGTTCAGCTCTTGGGCGGATATGTTGTGGTCACGCAGAATCTCAGCCGAATTGATCTGAAAATCACACATCAGCGCTTCGATCAGACGTGCGCGCAAAATGTCCTGCCCTTTGAACAAATGCCCGCGCGAGGTCGAAAAGCGCCCCTCGCGGATGGCTTTCGTATAGGCCGATGTTGCCGGTGCGTTCTGGGCGTAGCCCTGAGGAAACCGCGAGATCGAGCTTGCGCCCACACCGATCAGCACCTCGGCTTGATCATCCGTATAACCCTGAAAGTTCCGTTTCAGTCGCCCGGTCCTGAGCGCATGTGTCAGACCATCATCCTGCGTGGCAAAGTGGTCAATTCCGATCTCGGCGTAATCATCCCAGAGGAACAGTCGACGCGCCGTCTCGAACAGCTCCAGACGTTGCTCGGGCGTGGGCAATGCGTCCGAAGGAATCAACTGTTGCCGCTTGGCCATCCACGGCACGTGGGCGTATCCGTACAGCGCAACGCGGTCGGGGTTCAGTGACAGCAGTTTCTGTACGCTTTCAGTCATCCTTGATTTGGTCTGATGCGGCAGACCGTACAGGATATCTGCGTTCAGACTGGTAATGCCGCGGGCACGGATCATGTCCACAGCTGCGCGCGTGGTGTCATAGCTTTGGACGCGACCGATAGTTTTCTGAATCTCATCGTCGAAATCCTGCACGCCGATCGAGGCACGGTTCATGCCCGCTTCGGCCAGCGCGTCCAGTCGGGCTTGGTCAATCTCGTTCGGGTCGATTTCGACCGAGAATTCAGCACCCGGGCCCAGCGGGATAACATCCAGAATGCGTGTGGCCAGATCTCGCATCAGATCGGGATTCAACAGCGTTGGTGTGCCGCCGCCCCAGTGCAGACGCGAGAGGGTGACGCCTTGAGGCAGGCGCGCGGCCAGCAGATCAAGCTCGGCCTTGAGGACGTCGACATAGGCGATGACCGGGTTGTCAGTTTGCGTCCCCTGTGTTCGGCAGGCACAAAACCAACACAGCCTGCGGCAGAAGGGCACGTGTATGTACAACGAGACGGAGCTGCCGGGTTTAATGCCGGTAATCCAGTCTTCGTAAAGGTTTACCCCCACATCATTGTTGAAGTGAGGGGCTGTTGGATAGCTTGTGTAGCGCGGTACTTTCGCGTCAAATAGTCCAAGCTTTGCAAGTTGTGGTTTAACTATCATGGCGATACCGTTAGAGGACGGCACGCCTAGCAACCTTGATAGAGATCAAGTGGGAACGCGCATGACACAGATTTTCAAAATCGATCATACAAACTGTGAAGATTGTCCAATCCGCCACAGAGCAGTCTGTGCGCATTGCGATGTTCATGAGCTGGAGCTTCTTGAAGGTATTAAATATTATCGCAGCTTCGAGGCTGGGCAGACAATCATCTGGTCCGGTGATCAGATGAATTTCGTGGGCTCGGTCGTGTCGGGGATCGCTTCTTTGACTCAGACCATGGAAGATGGGCGCACGCAGATGGTTGGCCTTTTGCTGCCCAGCGATTTCGTCGGTCGTCCAGGTCGAGATTCAGCGCCTTACGACGTCGTGGCAACGACTGACATTGTCATGTGCTGTTTCCGTAAGAAGCCGTTCGAAGAACTGATGGGTGCGACTCCGCATATCGCGCATCGTTTGCTTCAGATGACATTGGATGAGCTGGACGCTGCCCGTGAATGGATGCTGGTGCTGGGACGCAAGACTGCGCGCGAAAAAATCGCAAGCCTGTTGTCCATCATCGCGCGCCGGGATGCGTCGATTGGGCAGAACGGGAGTTCCAGCCCAATCGTTTTTGATCTTCCGCTGACGCGCGAGGCGATGGCAGACTACCTTGGCCTTACACTGGAAACTGTCAGCCGTCAGATATCCGCCTTGAAGAAAGACGAGATCATCTTGCTAGAAGGAAAGCGCCGTGTATCTGTTCCGGATATGGGCCGGTTGATGGAAGAGGCAGGCGACGATTCCGATGGCGGATATCTGGTGTGATTCACATACGGCGTGACCCGTTGTCTTAACCGTGGTTTAGTGGGACCAGTGAAACTGCGTCAGGAGTAAGTCATGGGATTCAGCAGCCTTTTGGCCATGCTGCTTATTGGTGCCATCGCGGGATGGTTGTCCGGAAAGATCATGGAAGGTCGGGGATTCGGCCTGATTGGCAACATCATCGTCGGCGTAGTTGGCGCATTTCTGGCGGGGGTGATTTTCCCGGCCCTTGGCTTTGCCGTTGGCGGCGGTCTGGTCTCGTCCATTATTTTCGCCACCATCGGGGCGATCATTCTGCTTTTCCTGATCGGCCTTGTGAAACGCGGGTAAAAGCCGCCCGCTGGGCGGCTCTGCCGTTTCAATGTGCCATGAACACCGGAACAGTCGATTGTTCCAGCATATTGCGTGTCGCGCCGCCCAGGATGGCTTCTCGGAATCGGGAATGCCCATAGGCGCCCATGACGATCATATCTGTTTCGGTATCCGTCGCATGGCGGTTCAGGATGTCCGATACACGCGACATTGTTTTGCTGAGCACGTCGATTTCGCACTTAACTCCGTGGCGTGACAGCATCTGGGACAACAACCCACCGGGGTCCGAGCGATCCGGCCCATGCGTTGGTGGGTCGATCACCACGATCCGCACCTGATCGGCCTCGATCAGGAAGGGTAGGGCGCAGCGAATGGCGCGCATGGCCTCGACGCTTTCGTTCCAGCCGACCAAGACAGTACCGGGCTTGTCAAAAGGCGTCGTGTTTTCGGGTATGACCAGAACCGGAGCGTGACCTTCGAACATGGCTGCCTCGACGATAGGCTCTGCTTCGACGCTGCGGTCTTTTCCGTAAGGTTGCGGCAGAATAACAAGGTCCGAGAACCGCGCCCGATGGGCAACGTGGCGACCAATATCGGCAATCTGGGCCACGCCGCTTTCTGCAGACCAGCGTACGCCGGAACTGTTCAGATAGGTCTCTGCATAGTGCAGGGTGTCCTCCGCCTCTGCTTTGGCGCGGGACAGGGTCTCCTGCAGAATCAGCGCGTTGGCGCCAGCATAGTAATAACCGGTCTGACTGCGATCGACCCCCAGGCACAGGGCTTCGGCATGCGCATCCTGGGCTGTGGCCAGGGCTGCCATTTGTGCCAGCGCCGGGGCCGATTGTTCCGTTTCCGTTAGAACTGTGAGAAGGGATTTATACGCCATCTTGACCTCTTGCCTCCAGGGCCGTTCCGTCCGCGACATTCCGGCCAAATCATTTCTGTAGCCTTGTCACAATATTCGCTATTCTGTCTTGATACAGATCAAAGCAGTTTGGGCTGTCCTCGGACAAAACAACGACCAGTCAAATGGGTTCCGCGACAAAAAAGAATCGCGCGGAGCATGGCAAAGGGACGCAATATGTCAAATTACATCAAGCTGATCGTGCTTGGTCTGATCGTGCTGTTTGCAGCGATCGGGACCAATTATGCACGCGATTTGGCGTATCAGGTGCATGCAATTCTGGTGATGTTGATCGCCGCGGGATTGTTCATCTGGACGCTTAGAAACACGGATGAGCCAGATATCCTCATAGATCGTTCAGGCGAATACATGGACGATGTGGTCCGTTACGGCGTAATCGCGACGGCCTTTTGGGGCGTGGTTGGTTTTCTTGCCGGGACATTCATCGCCTTTCAGCTGGCCTATCCGGTGCTGAACTTTGAATGGGCACAAGGATATCTGAATTTTGGCCGATTGCGTCCGCTGCATACATCGGCGGTTATCTTTGCCTTTGGCGGCAACGCACTAATCGCTACGTCCTTCTACGTCGTCCAGCGGACCAGCGCCGCGCGCCTGTGGGGCGGCAATCTGGCATGGTTCGTTTTCTGGGGCTATCAGCTGTTCATTGTGCTGGCTGCGACCGGGTATGTGCTGGGCGGAACCCAGTCCAAGGAATACGCCGAGCCGGAGTGGTATGTCGATCTGTGGCTGACCATCGTCTGGGTGGCCTATCTTGCCGTGTTCCTGGGAACAATCGTCAGGCGGAAAGAGCCTCATATCTATGTGGCGAACTGGTTCTACCTGGCCTTTATCGTTACCGTCGCCATGCTGCATCTGGTCAACAACATGACTATCCCTGTCAGCATCTGGGGTTCGAAATCTGTCATCGTCTGGTCAGGCGTTCAGGACGCAATGATCCAGTGGTGGTACGGCCACAATGCTGTGGGCTTTTTCCTGACAGCCGGTTTCCTGGGCATGATGTACTATTTCATCCCGAAACAGGCCGAACGTCCGGTGTTCAGTTACAAGCTGTCGATCATCCACTTCTGGGCGCTGATCTTCCTGTATATCTGGGCTGGTCCGCACCATTTGCACTATACAGCGCTGCCCGACTGGGCCTCGACACTGGGCATGGTGTTCTCGATCGTGCTGTGGATGCCGTCCTGGGGTGGCATGATCAACGGCCTGATGACCCTATCGGGTGCGTGGGACAAGCTGCGTACGGACCCGGTGATCCGGATGATGGTGATTTCGGTCGGCTTCTATGGCATGTCCACTTTTGAGGGCCCGATGATGTCGATCCGAGCGGTTAACTCTTTGAGCCACTATACCGACTGGACCATTGGTCACGTGCATTCGGGTGCGCTGGGCTGGAACGGCATGATCACCTTTGGTGCGCTGTACTTCCTGGTGCCCGTCTTGTGGAAGCGTGAGCGTCTGTATTCGTTGCAGATGGTCAGCTGGCACTTCTGGCTCGCCACTATCGGCATCGTGCTCTACGCCGCGTCGATGTGGGTGACAGGTATCATGGAAGGCCTGATGTGGCGCGAAGTGGATGCCAACGGTTTCCTTGTGAACTCGTTCGCCGACACCGTGGCTGCCAAGTTCCCGATGTATGTGGTGCGAGCTCTGGGTGGGGTCATGTTCCTCGCTGGGGCGCTGATCATGTGCTACAACCTGTGGATGACTGTGCGGAAAGCGCCGGCCAAAGAGGCCAGCCTGACCGTCGCGGTCCCGGCTGAATAAGGAGGGCCGGAGCAATGGCAATTCTCGACAAACATAAGATCCTCGAGACCAACGCGACCCTCCTGCTGATCTTCAGCTTCCTGGTCGTGACCATCGGTGGCATCGTGCAGATCACCCCGCTGTTCTATCTTGAGAACACCATCGAAAAGGTGGAGGGCATGCGCCCTTACACCCCCTTGGAAATGGCGGGCCGTGACATCTATATCCGCGAAGGCTGCTATGTCTGCCACAGTCAGATGATCCGCCCGATGCGGGATGAGGTCGAGCGCTATGGCCACTACTCGCTGGCGGCTGAATCAATGTATGATCATCCGTTCCAGTGGGGGTCCAAACGCACCGGCCCTGATCTGGCCCGTGTCGGTGGTCGTTATTCTGACCAGTGGCATGTGGATCACCTGCGCAACCCGCAGTCGGTGGTGCCTGAATCTGTAATGCCGAAATACGGCTTCCTCGAGCATCGCAAGATTGACGGTAAGTATATCGGTGATGTCATGAAGGCGAATGCGCTGGTAGGCACGCCCTATACCGAAGAGATGCTGGAGAACGCCGTGGCGGATTTCCGGGCGCAGGCCGATCCCGACAGTGACTATGACGGCCTGCTGGAACGCTATGGTGACAAGGTCAGCGTGCGGAACTTCGATGGTCAGCCCGAGCTGACCGAAGCGGATGCGATGGTCGCTTATCTGCAGATGCTGGGAACGCTGGTCGATTTCTCGACCTTCACCCCAGACGCGAACCGGTAAAGGAGGGTGTGATGGAAGAATATACACTCTTACGGCAATTCGCGGATAGCTGGATGTTGCTGCTGCTCTTTGTTTTCTTTGTTGGGATCATAATCTGGGTTTTTCGCCCGGGTTCCAGCAAGGAATACAAGGACACCGCGAATATCCCGTTTCGGCATGATGATGCACCAGCGCCCCTGCGGGGCGACGACAATCCCGCCACATCCAAGGAGGCGCGGCAATGAGCAAGACACCTGAAAAACAGCCGGGTGATCCGAGTACAACCGGCCACAGCTGGGATGGTATCGAAGAATTCGAAAACCCGATGCCGCGCTGGTGGTTGTGGACATTCTACGCCACCATCTTCTGGGCGGTGATCTATACGATCATGTATCCCGCATGGCCCTTGGTTCAATCCGCCACTGCTGGCGTTTTGGGCTGGTCCTCTCGCGCTCTGGTACAAGAAGAGATGATTGCGTTTGAAGAGGCGAATGCCCCTTGGAACGCCAAGCTTGTGGAAACATCGCTTGAAGATATCTCGGCAGATCCCGAACTGCAGCAATACGCGGCGAATGCCGGGGGCGCGGTGTTCCGTACCTGGTGTGCGCAATGCCACGGCTCAGGCGCGCAGGGTGCACCAGGATTCCCGAACCTGCTGGATGACGCCTGGCTGTGGGGCGGTTCGCTTGAGGATATCGAGACCACAATCGCCTATGGCATTCGCAACGAGGAAAGCGACGATGCGCGCTATTCCGAAATGCCTGCATTTGGCGAAATCCTGGAACATGACGAGATCACCCAAGTGGTTCAATACGTGATGTCCCTGACCAATGCGCAGACTGATGACGTAGCTGCGCAGGCAGGCAAGGTCGTCTTCGAAGATAACTGTTCGTCCTGTCATGGCGAGGATGGCACTGGTGACGTCTTTCAGGGCGCACCCAACCTGACCGATGCGATCTGGCTCTATGGTGGCGACGCAGAGGCATTGACTGAGACCGTGACCAATAGCCGTTTCGGTGTAATGCCTGCTTGGGAAAACCGCCTTACCGACGCGCAGATCCGCGCTGTGACGGCCTATGTCCACCAGTTGGGTGGCGGTCAGTAAGGCCAAAAGAATACCTTCGGACGGTTCGCCGCCCGAAGGTTAAGGCACCGGCTGTTCTCTCTGTTCGCGCGTTTCCTGAACAGCCGGTGCTACTATTTTCAGACTACAGGCCCCCATTGGTGCAGTCCAGATGCGCCTTTTCGCGCGGGCCAGACTTTTCAATCCACCAGTGATGGTCCGGCAGCCAACTGCCGCGCGCAAGGTCGCGGCTATCTGTGCCAGTGCCTTTGCCGTCAGCCTCTGTTTTGGTGGCTACCATGAAACTTCGTGCCAGTATCGCAAGCATCTGATCCCTCCTGGATTGTGTTGCCGCTGTTATCAGGATTGATCTTTAGCCTGATAAATGCGACTCAATTACCATTCCAATATGTAAGTAGGACTTACAGATGAACTGGATGGATATGCCGCCGCTTGCGGCTTTGCGCGCCTTTTCTGCCTTTGCTGAGACTGGAAATGTTGTTCAGGCAGGGGCGTCGCTGAATGTCAGTCACGCAGCGATCAGCCAACAACTGCGTGCGCTTGAAAAACACCTGGATCTGGCCCTTCTGGACCGATCCGGTAAATCCATGACCCTGACGGCCGAGGGCAAGGTTCTGGCGCGTGCCCTGCATTTGGGATTTGGGGCCATAGGTGCGGCGGTCACTGACCTGAAGCGTGCAACCGAGGATCGCCCGGTCCACGTATCGCTGACGGCCTCTTTCGCAGCTTCATGGCTTATGCCGCGCTTGCCCGCATTTCAGGCCGAGCATCCAGGCATTCACCTTGCGCTGGATCCCTCGCCCCGGTTGGTCGATCTGCGCCCGGGCGGCGTGGATCTGGCGATCAGATATGGGGCAGGGGACTGGCCCGATGTGACGGCCGAACTGCTGTTGCAAAGTCCGATCGTGATTGTCGCCGCGCCATCCCTGTTGACTGGGCGGGCACCTGTGACACCTAAAGCACTCAGCCGTCTGCCCTGGCTTGAGGAGTTCGGCACAACGGAGGCAACGCAATGGCTGGCCCGTCACGGCGTGGGCCATAGCCCCGGCGCTGGCCGCATCGCCTTGCCGGGAAACCTGCTGCTTGAGGGAGTGCGCGCCGGGCAGGGTGTGACGGCCACCGTGCGGCATTTTGTCGAAGCGGATATCATTGCGGGTCGATTGGTCGAACTGTTCCGCGAACCCGACGGGCGCGGATACCATATTGTCACCGGAAATATGCCGCTTCGTCCTGGGGTGAAGATATTTATCAGGTGGCTCAGGCGGCAAGCTGGTAAGATGTGACAAAAGGTGTCTTTACGATGCGCTTTTGACCCATGTCAAAGTGGCTGCCCGTATGATCTGGAAGAAGACGCCGTAGAACAGCTACATCTGGAGCCAGCCCGTGAGCGATTCCGACCCCGCCCCCAGCCTATACGCAGCGCGCGAACCGATCTTTCCCCGCCGCGTGTCCGGCCCGTTTCGCAACCTGAAATGGTTCATCATGGCGGTCACGCTGGGGATCTATTACGTCACACCCTGGATCAGATGGGATCGCGGTCCCAGCCTCCCGGACCAGGCGGTGCTGCTGGATCTGGCCAACCGGCGCTTTTACTTTTTCTGGATCGAGATCTGGCCGCACGAGTTCTATTTCGTGGCCGGGTTGCTGATCATGGCCGGTCTGGGCCTGTTTCTGTTTACATCGGCGCTGGGGCGCGTGTGGTGCGGCTATGCCTGCCCGCAGACCGTCTGGACTGATTTGTATATCTTGGTCGAGCGCTGGATCGAAGGTGATCGAAACGCCCGTCTGCGCCTGCATCGTCAGAAAAAGATGGATTTCCACAAAGCAAGGCTGCGTGTCACCAAATGGGTCGCTTGGCTGTTTATTGGTCTGGCAACGGGTGGTGCCTGGGTGTTCTATTTCGCGGATGCGCCAACGCTGGTCCGTGACCTAGTGACCGGAGATGCACATCCGGTCGCCTATACAACCATATTGATCCTGACGGGGACGACCTTTTTGTTTGGTGGGTTCGCACGCGAGCAGATCTGTATTTACGCCTGTCCCTGGCCGCGCATTCAGGCCGCGATGATGGACGAGGATACTCTGGTGGTTGGGTATCGCGAATGGCGCGGTGAACCGCGCGGCAAAGGCAAGCGGACCGCGGATTCCGATCTTGGGGACTGCATTGATTGCATGGCCTGTGTGAATGTCTGCCCTGTCGGTATCGACATCCGCGACGGTCAGCAGCTTGAATGTATCACCTGTGCGCTGTGCATCGACGCTTGCGATGACATGATGGCCAAAATTGGCAAGCCGCGTGGCTTGATCGACTACATGGCGTTGAGCGACGAATCGAGTGAACGCGCCGGTCATCCGCCCAAGAATGTCTGGAAACACATCCTGCGGCCTCGGACCATCATGTATACGGGTATGTGGTCTGCGGTTGGCTTCGCGCTTTTGTTCGCCCTGTTCATCCGGTCTGACATTGATCTGACCGTAGCGCCGGTGCGAAACCCGACATTTGTAACCCTTTCTGACGGCACTATTCGTAACACTTATGATGTACGACTGCGGAACAAACATGGCGAGGACCGCCCATTCCAACTGACCCTGTCCGGTGATCCGGCCCTGAAGATACAGATCGAGGGGGTTGAAGGTGAGACTGTCAATGTGACGGCGGATACGGCACAGTTGACCCGTGTTTACATCGTCGCATCGGGCGACACCGGGCCAGCAACTTTGGATACGACGCCGGTCCGCATCTGGGTCGAAGACCTGCAGAGCGGTGAGCGCGCCTATAAGGACACCACGTTTAACGGACGAGGGAACTGAACATGGCTGAACGTAAATTCACCGGCAAACATGCGCTGGCTGTGTTCGTTGCATCCTTTGGCGTGATCATCACGGTGAACCTGGTTCTGGCCTATAGCGCGGTGAAGACCTTTCCGGGGCTCGAGGTCAAGAATTCTTATGTGGCCAGCCAGGAATTCAACGAACGCCTGAAGGAACATCAGGCGCTGGGCTGGTTTATCCGCGCCGAGATGTCGGGCGGCTTGCTGATCCTGCATATAACCGATCAGACGGGCGCACCGGTCAAGGTGGCTGACCTGCAGGCCGTTGTGGGCCGCGCGACCCATGTCAAAGATGATTTTGCTCCTGATTTCACATTCGACGGGACTGCATATGCGACTCCGGCATCGCTGGGTCCGGGCAACTGGAACATTCGGCTGGTTGCCAAAGATCACAGCGGGGCCGAGTTTGCACAGCGCGTGCCGCTTTATGTGAAGGGCTAGGGGATGTCTGCGCAGATGTCCTCCGGCACCGCAGCTTGCCCCGGCTGTATCGCCGCCCCGGCAGAGCCCGCAAGGCCGATCCCGCAGGATGTGCAGATCGCGCTGTCATTGCCGGGAATTCACTGCTCGGCCTGTATTGCCACGGTCGAGCGTGAATTGAATGCCCAGCCCGGAGTCGAGGACGCGCGCGTGAACCTGACCTTGAAACGCGCGATGGTCAAAGCCGCGCCCGATCTGCGGGCCGCCGATCTGATCCCGGTGCTTGAACGCGCAGGCTTTGAGGCGCACGAGCTGGACCCTGGATCCCTGTCTGCCACGCAGTCCGACAAAGCTGGTCGCGACCTGTTGATGCGGTTGGCGGTGGCTGGTTTTGCCTCGATGAATGTAATGTTGCTGTCTGTCTCTGTCTGGTCAGGGGCAACCGATGCAACGCGCGACATGTTCCACTGGATTTCGGCAGCGATTGCTTTGCCTGCGATCGCGTTTTCGGCGCAGCCCTTCTTTGCCAATGCCTGGAGCGCCTTGCGCGTCGGTCGCCTGAATATGGATGTGCCGATCGTGTTGGCAATCCTGTTGGCATTGGCCACATCGCTGTGGGAAACCGCGCTGAGTGGTGAGCACGCCTATTTTGACGCCGCCCTGACCCTGACGTTCTTTCTGCTGGCCGGTCGCTATCTGGATTACCGTACTCGCGCCGCCGCCCGATCCGCAGCCGAGGAGTTGACCGCGTTGGAAGTTCCGCGCGCGATCAGGCTGGCCGATGGTCAAGAAGTTGAGGTGCCTGTCGCAACGCTGAGCGTGGGTGATCTGATCCTGGTACGTCCCGGAGGCCGAATGCCGGTGGATGGCGAAATCGTTTCCGGGCAATCCGAGCTCGACCGATCGCTGCTGACGGGTGAAACCTTGCCGGTATTTGCGGAAACCGGTCTGACGGTCAGTGCTGGTGAGGTAAATCTAACGGGTCCATTGACCGTACGGGCGACAGCCGTGGGTGAGGATACCTCGCTGCACCGCATGGCCGATCTTGTGGCCATCGCGGAATCTGGGCGGTCGCGTTATACTTCGCTGGCGGATAAGGCAGCCAAGCTTTATGCACCGGGCGTGCATATCCTGTCGGCGCTGAGCTTTCTGGGCTGGTATATCTATTCCGGCGATATCCGCACCGCGCTGAATATCGCAGCGGCGGTGCTGATCATCACCTGCCCCTGTGCGCTGGGTCTGGCCGTACCGGCGGTGACGACGGCGGCCTCGGGCCGGTTGTTCCGCAAAGGGATGCTGATCAAACACGCCACAGCGCTGGAACGCCTCGCCGAGGTGGATACGGTTGTGTTCGACAAGACGGGAACGCTGACCTCGGGAACGCCGGAGCTGACCAATCTTGCGGATCATGCGCCCGGCGATCTGGAAATCGCACTGGCACTGGCCGAGGCCTCGTCGCACCCGCTCTCTGTTGCGCTGGCGCAGGCTGCCCGTCAAGCGGGGGTCACGCCCGCAAATGTCGAGGGGATCTCTGAAGTTCCGGGGTACGGCACCGAAGGCATCTTTCAGGACCATCCCGTGCGTCTGGGACGCGCCGAATGGACCGGTGGGCAAGAGGCTGAACAAACTGCGGCCTGGCTGTCGTTAGCAGGGCGGGCGCCTTCAGTGTTCTTATTCTCGGACACATTGCGCGCCGGTGCGGCTGAGGCGGTTCAGGCGTTTCGCGATGAGGGGAAAAAGGTCATTTTGATCTCGGGCGATACGCAAGGCGCGGTTGAGACGCTGGCCGGTAAGCTGGGGATTGAGACATGGATTGCGCAGGCCCTGCCGCAGGACAAGGCAACCCATGTGCAAAGCCTGCGGGATCAAGGCTGCCACGTCCTGATGGTTGGTGACGGGCTGAACGACACGGCGGCGCTGGCCGCGGCGCATGTGTCGATTTCACCGGCCTCGGCGCTAGATGCTGCGCGCGTGGCATCCGATATCGTGCTGTTGGGTAACGACCTGTCGCCGATTGCGGGTGCCTGCGATACTGCGGTTAAGGCAACGAAACGGATTCGCGAGAACTTCCGTATTGCAACCATCTATAATATCATTGCAGTGCCACTGGCGGTTGCGGGCCTAGCCACGCCGCTGATCGCGGCATTGGCAATGTCGACCTCGTCCATTACCGTTTCTCTGAACGCGCTGCGGCTAAGGTGATCTGAATGGAAGTTCTGGCCTATCTCATACCGATTTCCCTGCTTTTGGGAGGGGTTGGCCTGTTTGCGTTCATCTATACCGTTCGGTCGAACCAATATGACGACCCCGAAGGCGATGCGCGCCGCATTCTAAGCGACGAATGGGACGATAAGCCCAAGCCCTGACGGCCCCCTTGAAATTGCCTCAATGCCCGGTTATGTCCGGCCCATCCGCTAGCAGAGAGAACAAAGCCAAATGGCAACTATGAATCCGATCCAGTTTATTCAGCAGGTCCGTGCCGAGGTTTCAAAGGTCGTCTGGCCAACCCGCCGCGAGGTGTTGCTGACCACGGTCATGGTGTTCATCATGGCAGCACTGACGGCTGTGTTCTTTGCGCTGGTCGATCTTGGTATTCGTGGTGGCCTGCAGCTGATTCTGGGCATGTTCGGTTAAACCGGGCCGGGCAGGTCGGAAACGTCGCTGCCCCCTTGCACAGCTTGCGATGTCAGAGTAGGTGACGCGGTACTATTCGGAATGGGCGTGCGGCGATTCGGGCTGTGCGCCGCTTTTTATTCCGGATGACGCGACAGATTTTCAATAACGGCTTTTCCGGTACATGGAATGCAGCCGAAGGCAAACAAGGACGACAGGTTCATGGCGAAACGGTGGTACTCGGTCAGCGTTCTTTCGAATTTCGAAAAGAAGATCGCAGAGCAGATCCGCACGTCGGTGGCCGAGCAGGGCCTTGAGGATGACATTGACGAAGTTCTGGTGCCCACCGAAGAGGTGATCGAAGTGCGCCGGGGCAAGAAAGTCACAACCGAACGTCGCTTTATGCCGGGTTACGTGCTGGTACATATGGAAATGTCGGATCAAGGGTATCACCTGGTCAACTCGATCAACCGGGTCACTGGTTTTCTGGGTCCGCAAGGCCGCCCGATGCCGATGCGCGATGCCGAGGTGAACCAGATCCTCAACCGTGTCCAGGAGGGCGAAGAAGCGCCCAAGTTGATGATCTCGTTCGAAATTGGCGAGAAGGTCAAGGTGAATGACGGTCCGTTCGAGGATTTCGACGGCATGGTCGAAGGTGTGGATGACGATAACCAGAAGCTGAAGGTCTCGGTCTCGATCTTTGGTCGGGAAACCCCGGTCGAGCTGGACTTCACTCAGGTCACCAAACAAAGCTAATTTCCAATTAGCGAAATTTGACAACGCCGCGTTGCCCTGGGCACTGCGGCGTTTCTTGTTTTGGAGCCTTCAGCCCGTTATCTGACCCGGGCAAATCAGGGCGGAACTGATCTGTCGAAATCGGGATAATCTTTGTCGTAACCAATCGGGATGGAACCCGGCCGCCTGGCATATTTGGACAACCATACAAGGCAAGTGGGCAGGTAGATGAAATTCATACATATCACAGATATCCACCTTGTTGACCAAGACGGTCACCTGAATGGCGGCGTTCCTTCGACCCAATTTTCCCGTTGCCTTGAGGACATCGCCAAATGGCATTCGGATGCAGCGTTTTGCGTGATTTCCGGCGACCTGGCCGAGTTTGGAAGGGCTGAAGCCTATCAGGTGCTCAAGTCACATCTGGACGGTTTCCAGCTTCCTTGTCACCTGATGATCGGCAACCATGATGATCGTCAGGTTTTCAGAACGGTCTTTACGGATGACCCTGTCGATTCAAATGGCTTTGTTCAGCACAGCATCGAGACCGACGCGGGAAAGTTTATCTTTCTGGATACGACAAAAGACGGTGCGGATATGCATGAAGGTCAGCTGTGCAGCTTGCGCTTGAATTGGCTGAAAGAACAGCTGATCTCGGCGGGGGATAAGCCCTGCTATTTGTTCATGCACCACCCGCCTTTTGACATCGGCATTCCCTATGTGGACGACATCCGCCTGGTCGAAGCCGAAGTGTTTTTTGAAACACTCGGTCACGGGCGTAACATTCGCCACGTCTTCTATGGGCATGTCCATCGCATGACCTATGTGAACTGGCGTGGCATCCCGTTCACCAGCCTGCCCAGCCTCAATCACCAAATCCCTCTGACTGCCGACAGTGTTGACGGGGAATTCTGTGATGAACCGCCAGCCTATGGTGTTGTGCAGATCGCGGACGACCAGATGACTGTGCACTATAACACCTTTCTGCAGCGCAATCCGCTTCATCAGACCTGAGATATGGAACTTGGCCTGATTGTTCTGGTTCTGATTTCGGCGGCGACACATCCGCTGCGGGATCTGTTGTTGAAAGACACGGCGCATCCGGTGTCCTGTTATGTCGGTGTGGCGCTGACCTGGGTCATTCTTGCGGCACTTCACGCCCGACTGGTTGGCCAGCCCCTGACCCTCAGCCGCGAGGTCTGGCCTCTGGTGCTGGTTTCTTCCCTGGGGTTGAGCTTTTATTACTATGGCACGCTTTCAGCCCTGCGCCGGGGCAACCTTTCGGTGTATTATCCGATCATCCGTTCCTCGCCGATTGCCATCGTTGCCTTTAGCTGGCTTGCGCTGGATCAACAGTATTCGTGGCTCATCCTTGTAGGGATTTCGCTGGTCCTGATGGGCAGCCTGATGATCCAGAAATCTCCGGGCGGATTGCTGCATGATCACAAGGCTTTTGCGCTGGCTGTCATGGCGATGCTTGGCTCGGCCGCCTATTCGCTGAGCGATGCAGGCGCTATGCAAAAAACAACCCCCGCGCCTTTCCTGTTCTACTGTTATATCCTGGTGACATTGACCCTTGCCGGCATCCGGGCCTGGGAAGATCGCCATATGTCGACCCCATTTCTAGGCGTGGTACGAGGCTGGACACTCGCCCCGTGGCGGATCGTATTCGCAGGGATTGCGTCCTATCTATCCTACCTTTTTATCCTGAAAGCTTTCCAGTTAGGCGCCGAGGCCGCACCTGTCAGCGCGGTCCGGCAGGCCTCGATTCCGGTATCCGTAGTCCTTGCCGCGCTCGTCCTGAAAGAGCCGCGCTTTCTTCACCGCATCGGCTGGGCCTGCCTGATCGCGCTTGGGATATTGGCAATCACACAGTCCTGATTAGCCTTTACGCGACAACTGGCAAGCAAGGCAGAGGTGCACCAGGTTTTCTACATCACTCGGCGAGGTGGCGAAGCGCCCAAGCTGATGATCTCGTTTGAAATCGGCGAGTAGATCACGGCCTACTCTGGTCCATTCGTGGATTTCGACGGGATGGTCGAGGGCGTGGATGACCAGAGGCAGGAGGCAAAATTTATTCGGTGGATTTTGAGGCGTCGTATTGCCCTAGCCAGTGCAGCATCTTGGCTGGCTGAACGTTTACATTGATGATCTGGGTTGGTACAAAACTGCCCTATTGATTTGACCGAATGTTTTTTTCGAAAAGTGACCACAAGGCGTTTTTCATGCGTGCGTTCATCTATTTTGTTTTCTTGATTTTGGCTGCGTGTACCGCTGATGTTTTGTCACCCGAAGTGTTGTCCTCGAAAGTAGCGCGCGCATCGTCCGCAGAGCTGTGTTCCGCATATCGGCTCCCAAGTACGACATTGCGGGGGAAACTGATGATCGAAGCAGAGCTGGCTGCTCGAAAAGTGAACCAATGTGGTTATAGCAATTATGGTCAGTACAGCCTGTCTACAGCTGGGACCAAATCCTACGAGCGACCGTTTTCATCCGAGGCAGCAGGGGGTGACTAGTATTGTGATGACTTTCCGAATGGCGCAGCAGCGCAAAGGTTCTTCTTAGCCTCTGGTGGACCTGTATCTGATCCACATAATATGGATCTTGATGGCGATGGTCTCGCGTGTGAGTGGGGTGCTCAGATCAGGAGAGTATCTTCGTACCGCCGACCGGTTGCCAGCGTTAGGCGCGTGACCTCACGATGCTACACGGGTCCAAGAGGCGGAACCTACACAATCACGGCGAGTGGAAACAAGAACTATGGCGGCTGCTAAGTTGCTCTGATAGCGCGCAAGGTTGTGCATGTAGCGGGTGCAATCTCATTGGGCGATGACAGATGCTGGTTTGCTGTTGCTTAGCTTTTGTGCGAGGGTCGGTTTGGGTTCGATGTGGCTGCTTCAGGCCGTGATTCAAACCCTTGCCAACACTTCCGTTCCCCTGTAAATGCCGCCTCTATCGTCTTTGGGCGAGATTCTCTCGTGGGAGATTACCGGGATCGCGATCCCGGATCGGACCACGCAACATAATCTGGGTGAAACGCGTTTCACTTTAGTTGAAAGGAAAACCAAATGGCCAAGAAGCTTGCTGGTACAATGAAACTGCAGGTTCCTGCAGGTCAGGCGAACCCGTCGCCGCCAGTTGGTCCGGCGCTGGGTCAGCGCGGCATCAACATCATGGAATTCTGCAAGGCGTTCAACGCCAAGACCGCAGACATGGAGCAAGGCGCGCCTTGCCCGACCGTGATCACCTATTATCAGGACAAGTCCTTCACCATGGACATCAAGACGCCACCAGCGTCTTATTACCTGAAGAAAGCAGCTGGCCTGAAGCCGGTTGGCAAGCGTAATCGCCCCCGTGGTGCGGAAAACCCAGGTCGTGAGACCGTGGCATCCGTGACCTCGAAGCAGGTTCGCGAAATCGCCGAAGCCAAAATGAAAGATCTGAACGCCAACGACGTCGAAGGCGCAATGCAGATCATCCTGGGCTCGGCCCGCTCTATGGGCATCGAGGTGAAGTAAGATGGCAAAACTCGGTAAACGTACCCGCGCTGCGCGCGAAGCTGTCGCTGGCAAGGAAAACCTGTCGGTCGAAGAAGCAGTTGCCCTGGTCAAAGCCAACGCAACTTCGAAATTCGATGAGACCATCGAAATCGCTCTGAACCTGGGCGTTGACACCCGTCACGCGGACCAGATGGTTCGTGGCGTTGTTGGCCTGCCGAATGGCACCGGTAAAACAATGCGCGTTGCTGTATTCGCTCGTGGCCCCAAGGCTGACGAAGCGAAAGAAGCAGGCGCGGACATCATCGGCGCAGAAGACCTGATGGAAACCATTCAGGGCGGCACCATTGAATTCGATCGTTGCATAGCAACCCCGGACATGATGCCCATCGTTGGTCGTCTTGGTAAAGTTCTGGGCCCCCGCAACCTGATGCCGAACCCCAAGGTTGGCACTGTGACCATGGACGTGAAAGCGGCCGTAGAAGCAGCTAAAGGCGGCGAAGTTCAGTTCAAAGCTGAAAAAGGCGGCGTTGTGCACGCTGGCGTTGGCAAAGCGTCCTTCGACGAAGCCAAATTGGCAGAAAACGTTCGTGCATTTGTAACCGCTGTTGCCAAAGCCAAGCCAACAGGCGCCAAAGGCACCTACATGAAGAAAATCGCGCTGAGCTCGACCATGGGCCCAGGCGTGACTCTGGATGTGGCTGCTGCTGCGGGCGAATAAGCCCCTAGCCTATAGCTAAAATGACTAGACCCGAACGGTAAAGGCTGTTCGGGTCTTTCTTTTTCAGTCCTCACTCATACACGGCTTGCAGGCGCAGGTTCAGGCGGTCTCTGCGAAAGCTCTCGTATTCGCTGCAGGATCTGTCCAATCGCCATAAGTCCAGCCAATCCATCACCAGACGTGCGCGCATGCACATATCCAGAACGTCCATCTGAATTGGATGGCGATATTTTCGAAAGAACATGTCTTTGTTCGTTTTCAGGATGCCGCTTTGATCAACCTGATCATCAGTGCCATCGCGAAAGATATCGGACTTTAGAAAGTCGACAATATCATATACAGCCAGCTTTTCCCGCGTTTCGGTAAAATCCAGGCCGATCATTTCGCCTTGCCCGACGATCAGATTTTGACTGTGACAATCTCCGTGTGCAAGGACCAGCAGTTCAGGGGTGCCTTTTAGCTGTAATGCCTCGTCAGTCAGATGCTGGACCATATTCCGCCCCCAGGGCTGTGCTGTGTCCGGGGCAAGACGTAGCAAAGCCTGAAGCCTGTCGATCATCCAGCTAGGGCGGAAATCATAGGTCTTGATGGGTTGAAAGTTGTGCAGCTCGTTCAGCCACGATCCGGCGCGGCGATAGATGCGGCCGATCTGGTCGTCATCCAGGCTGTTATGGATAAGATCCGCAGCGGTGGGGCGGTCAATAAACTGCGTCACAAAAAACGCCTCACCCGGTGAAATATAGACTGGATCGACAACCCCCGCGGTTTCGTACTGCGCAAAGTGGTCGGTCAGCTTTCTGAGCATATCAAACTCATCGCGCAAACGTCCCGTCCCGGGCGATTCCGTATCGACCTTTAGGGCATAGTCCTGGCGCGCACCTCGGACCCTGAGCACTATACGCGAGCCCGCAAAATCATGAGAACGATAGACGCACTCGAAACCCGCCGGTCCATCCTCTGGCGTTTGATCCAGGAACTCCTGAACAAAGCCGCGCGCGCGTTCGTATTCGTCTGTGGTGAGAGTCAGCATTCAGGGATGGATACCTAAGAAGAAAGGGGCTTAGCCAGACTGGACCTCAGCGTATGGAACATGTCAATCTAGGACACTGTTCCGATGCCGGCTGCGCTGCTCGATCATTTCCGGTTTCGGCCCAATTTACCCCTTGGAAACCCGGCGTAACTGCCATAAAGAGAGCTGCGAAGTAAAGCGTGCGATTCGTCGTGCGCTTTATTTTGTTTCGTCCAAGACGGTGGGTGGTGTCATCTGACCCCTTAATTCCCTGCCTGAGACGGGTAAGACCAAAGAATTCTGAGGGCTTCGATCCTCGGGCGAATTTTGGCTAATCCCGTAACAACGGACCTGAACGCCGGAGCGTAAGCTGCGGCAAATATGAGCCGGGGTGAGATATCACCCCTAACTTGGAGAAAACTGTGGATAGAGCCCAGAAAGAGAAAGTGGTCGACGAGCTCGGCCAAATCTTCGAAAGCTCTGGCGTCGTAGTGGTTGCACACTACGCCGGTCTGACAGTTGCCGAGATGCAGGACCTTCGCGCACGTGCTCGTGACGCGGGTGGTGCCGTGCGTGTTGCCAAGAACAGGCTCGCCAAAATCGCCCTCGACGGAAAGCCATGTGAAAGCATTGCCGACCTGCTGACGGGGATGACCGTTCTGACCTATTCTGAGGACCCTGTGGCAGCAGCCAAAGTGGCCCAGGACTACGCCAAAGAGAACCAAAAGTTCGAAATTCTTGGCGGTGCAATGGGTGAGAACGCTCTGGATCGTGCCGGCGTTGAAGCCGTGTCCAAAATGCCTTCGCGCGAGGAGCTTATTGCTACTATCGCGGGCATGCTGGGCGCACCTGCTTCGAACATCGCTGGCGCAATTGGCGCACCTGCAAGCAACATCGCAAGCATCCTTTCCACCATCGAAGAGAAGGCGGAAGCTGCGTAAGCGGTTGGCACTGAATGATCTGCGTAGGGTAGTCACCCTGACGTTGGAACACACACTGTAAACGGAAAGAGCTGATAAAATGGCTGATCTGAAAGCACTCGCAGAAAGCATCGTGGGTCTGACCCTGCTGGAAGCACAAGAACTGAAAACCATCCTCAAAGACGAATATGGCATCGAGCCCGCAGCAGGCGGCGCAGTTGTCATGGCAGCCGGTGGCGACGCCGGTGGCGCAGCTGAGGAAGAAAAAACCGAATTCGACGTCGTTCTGAAGAACGCCGGCGCTTCGAAAATCAACGTGATCAAAGAAGTTCGCGGCATCACCGGTCTGGGCCTGAAAGAAGCCAAAGAGCTGGTCGAAGCTGGCGGCAAGATCAAAGAAGCTGTGTCGAAAGACGAAGCCGAAGACATCAAAGGCAAGCTGGAAGCAGCTGGCGCCGAGGTCGAACTGGCCTAAGTCAGTCTTTTGGTGCATCGCAGATGCACCGGAAATTTGGCTGGTCCCGGAGAAATCCGGGTCCAGCCGAACCTGTCTTAGAAAGGACCTCATGGATTGGGGTGTTTTCTAAGACGCGGTTCATGGATCGGGAGGCCGCCATTCGGGACGGTGGCCACGAATTGATCCGGACGTGTTGTCTCTAATGTGCAAGGCACCGGGGCCCGACGGTGTCTTTGTCCGCTGAGAACATCGAAAGGTGACATCTGACATGGCTCAATCGTTCCTTGGCCAGAAACGTCTTCGGAAATATTACGGCAAAATCCGCGAAGTGCTGGAGATGCCGAACCTCATTGAGGTACAAAAATCTTCTTATGATCTATTCCTGCGCTCCGGCGATGCAGATGTGCCGACAGACGGCGAAGGCATCAAAGGCGTGTTCCAGTCGGTTTTCCCGATCAAGGATTTCAACGAAACCTCCGTTCTGGAGTTCGTGAAATACGATTTGGAAAAACCCAAATACGACGTCGAAGAGTGCATGCAGCGCGACATGACCTACAGCGCGCCGCTGAAAGTCACTCTGCGTCTGATCGTGTTTGATGTCGACGAGGACACTGGCGCCAAGTCGGTCAAAGACATCAAGGAACAGGACGTGTTCATGGGGGATATGCCCCTGATGACACCAAACGGGACGTTCATTGTGAACGGTACCGAGCGTGTGATCGTGTCCCAGATGCACCGTTCGCCCGGTGTGTTCTTTGACCACGACAAGGGCAAGACCCATTCCTCGGGCAAGCTGTTGTTTGCCTGCCGCATCATCCCGTATCGCGGCAGCTGGCTGGACTTTGAGTTCGACGCCAAGGACATCGTGTTCGCCCGTATCGACCGTCGCCGCAAACTGCCTGTGACAACGCTGCTGTATGCGCTGGGTCTGGATCAAGAAGCGATCATGGACGCCTATTACAACACGGTGTCGTACAAGCTGGACAAGAAGAAGGGCTGGATAGCACCATTCTTCCCCGAGCGTGCACGCGGTACGCGTCCGACCTATGACCTGATCGACGCCAAATCCGGTGAAGTGATTGCCGAAGCGGGCAAGAAAGTTACCCCGCGCGCGGTCAAGAAGCTGATCGATGAAGGCAACGTCACCGAGCTGTTGGTTCCGTTCGATCACATCGTCGGGAAGTTTGTCGCCAAGGACATCATCAACGAAGAAACCGGCGCGATCTATGTCGAAGCTGGTGATGAGCTGACGCTGGAATACGACAAAGACGGCGAGCTGATCGGAGGCACCGCGAAAGAGCTGATCGACGCGGGCGTCACTGATATTCCGGTTCTGGATATCGACAACATCAATGTCGGCCCCTACATGCGCAACACCATGGCGGCAGACAAGAACATGGGCCGCGACACAGCGCTGATGGATATCTATCGCGTCATGCGCCCGGGTGAGCCGCCCACCGTCGAAGCGGCCTCGGCGCTGTTCGAAACGCTGTTCTTTGACAGCGAGCGCTATGACCTGTCCGCCGTTGGCCGTGTAAAGATGAACATGCGTCTGGCTCTGGATGCGCCCGATACGCTGCGCACCCTGCGCCGCGAAGACATCGTGGCCTGCATCAAGGCTCTGGTTGAACTGCGTGACGGCAAAGGGGACATCGACGATATCGACCACCTCGGCAACCGTCGTGTGCGTTCGGTCGGCGAACTGATGGAAAACCAGTACCGCGTTGGCCTGCTGCGCATGGAGCGCGCGATCAAAGAGCGTATGTCGTCGGTCGAGATCGACACCGTCATGCCTCAGGACCTGATCAATGCGAAACCGGCTGCTGCTGCTGTCCGCGAATTCTTCGGCTCGTCGCAGCTGTCGCAGTTCATGGACCAGACCAACCCGCTGTCGGAAGTTACCCACAAACGCCGCCTTTCGGCGCTTGGCCCCGGTGGCCTGACACGCGAGCGTGCGGGCTTTGAGGTGCGCGACGTTCATCCGACACACTATGGCCGGATGTGCCCGATTGAAACGCCGGAAGGCCCGAACATCGGTCTGATCAACTCGCTGGCGACCTTTGCCCGTGTGAACAAGTATGGCTTCATCGAAACACCGTACCGTGTCGTCAAAGACGCCGAGGTGACTGATGAGGTTCACTACATGTCCGCGACCGAGGAAATGCGTCACACGGTGGCACAGGCGAACGCGACACTGGATTCGGATGGCAAGTTCATCAACGATCTGGTTTCTACCCGTCAGTCAGGTGACTACACTCTGGCCCCGCGCGAGAATGTGGACCTGATCGACGTCAGCCCAAAACAGCTGGTATCGGTTGCTGCATCGCTGATCCCGTTCCTTGAAAATGACGATGCTAACCGCGCTCTGATGGGCTCGAACATGCAACGTCAGGCGGTTCCGCTGCTGCGGGCCGAGGCACCGCTGATTGGTACCGGAATCGAGGAAAAGGTTGCGATTGACTCAGGTGCTGCGATTCAGGCGAAACGCGCCGGTATCATCGATCAGGTCGATGCCCAGCGTATCGTTATCCGCGCGACTGAGGATCTGGAACTGGGCGACGCTGGCGTTGACATCTATCGTCTGCGCAAATTCCAGCGGTCGAACCAGAACACCTGCATCAACCAGCGTCCGCTGATCAAAGTGGGTGACACCGTCCAGAAGGGCGAAGTCATTGCTGATGGTCCGTCGACCGATATGGGTGAACTGGCCCTGGGTAAGAACGTGGTCGTCGCGTTCATGCCGTGGAACGGTTACAACTACGAAGACTCGATCCTGATCTCGGAACGTATTGCGCGTGACGACGTCTTTACCTCGGTCCATATCGAGGAATTTGAAGTCGCCGCCCGTGACACCAAGCTGGGTCCGGAAGAGATCACCCGCGATATTCCGAATGTCGGTGAAGAAGCGCTGCGTAACCTCGACGAGGCGGGCATCGTTTACATCGGCGCGGATGTTGAACCGGGCGATATCCTGGTCGGCAAGATCACTCCGAAGGGCGAAAGCCCGATGACCCCGGAAGAAAAGCTGCTGCGCGCTATCTTTGGCGAAAAAGCATCTGACGTGCGCGACACTTCGCTGCGCGTGAAGCCGGGCGATTACGGTACGGTCGTTGAGGTCCGCGTCTTCAACCGTCACGGCGTCGAGAAAGACGAGCGTGCGCTGCAGATCGAGCGGGAAGAAGTCGAACGTCTGGCCCGTGACCGGGACGACGAGTTGGCGATCCTGGACCGCAACATCTATGCGCGTCTGCAAGGCCTGATCATGGGTAAAACCGCGGTCAAAGGCCCGAAAGGCGTCAAGCCAGGGTCGGTGATCACCGAGGACCTGTTGGAAACCCTGACCCGTGGTCAGTGGTGGCAGCTGGCGCTGGAAGATGAGCAGGACGCACAGATCGTTGAGGCTCTGAACGAGCAGTACGAAGTGCAAAAGCGTGCTCTGGACGCCCGTTTCGAAGACAAGGTCGAGAAGGTTCGTCGTGGCGACGACCTGCCGCCGGGTGTGATGAAGATGGTCAAAGTCTTCATCGCCGTGAAGCGCAAGCTGCAGCCGGGCGATAAGATGGCCGGTCGTCACGGGAACAAAGGTGTAATTTCCAAGGTTGTTCCGATGGAAGACATGCCGTTCCTGGCCGATGGTACGCCGGTTGACTTCTGTCTGAACCCGCTGGGTGTTCCTTCGCGTATGAACGTTGGTCAGATCCTTGAAACCCACATGGGTTGGGCCGCGCGCGGTCTGGGTCTGAACATCGACGACGCGCTGGGTGAATATCGCCGCTCTGGCGACCTGACCCCGGTTCGCGAAGCAATGAAGCTGGCCTATGGCGACGATGTCTATGAAGAAGGCATCACTGGCATGGACGAGGGTCACCTGATCGAGGCTGCGGGCAACGTGACCCGTGGTGTTCCGATCGCGACTCCGGTCTTTGATGGCGCCAAAGAGGCAGACGTCAATGACGCTCTGGTGCGCGCGGGCTTCTCGCAAAGCGGTCAGTCGGTTCTGTTCGACGGTCGTACGGGTGAGCAGTTTGCACGTCCGGTGACCGTGGGCATCAAGTACCTGCTCAAACTGCACCACCTTGTGGATGACAAAATCCACGCGCGTTCAACCGGGCCTTACAGCCTGGTTACCCAGCAGCCGCTGGGTGGTAAGGCGCAGTTCGGTGGTCAGCGCTTTGGTGAGATGGAAGTCTGGGCTCTGGAAGCTTACGGCGCCGCCTACACCCTGCAGGAAATGCTCACCGTGAAATCGGATGACGTCGCCGGCCGGACCAAAGTGTACGAGTCGATCGTCAAGGGCGAGGATAACTTTGAAGCGGGCGTACCGGAATCGTTTAACGTTCTGGTGAAAGAAGTCCGTGGCCTCGGCCTGAATATGGAACTCCTGGATGCGGAGGAAGAGTAGGGGCGGCAACGCCCCAAACTCATCCCATCCCAATTTGTAAGGACGCAAAATGAACCAGGAAATTACCAATAACCCGTTCAACCCGCTGACGCCGCCTAAGGTCTTTGACGAGATCAAGGTCTCATTGGCCAGCCCGGAACGGATTCTCTCTTGGTCTTATGGCGAGATCAAGAAACCCGAAACCATCAACTACCGGACGTTCAAACCCGAACGTGACGGTCTGTTCTGCGCGCGTATCTTTGGCCCGATCAAAGATTACGAATGTCTGTGCGGTAAATATAAGCGGATGAAATATCGCGGCGTTGTCTGCGAGAAATGCGGTGTGGAAGTCACCCTGCAGAAAGTCCGCCGCGAGCGTATGGGTCATATCGAGCTGGCCGCGCCCGTCGCACACATTTGGTTCCTGAAATCGCTGCCGTCCCGCATCGGTCTCATGCTGGACATGACGCTGCGCGATCTGGAACGCGTTCTGTACTTTGAAAACTATGTCGTCATCGAGCCCGGTCTGACCGACCTCTCCTATGGTCAGATGCTGACCGAAGAAGAGTTCATGGACGCGCAGGATGCCTATGGCATGGACGCGTTCACCGCGAACATCGGTGCCGAAGCTATCCGTGAGATGCTGGCCCAGATCGATCTGGAAGCCGAAGCCGAACAGCTGCGTGCTGATCTGGCCGAAGCAACCGGTGAACTGAAGCCCAAGAAGATCATCAAGCGTCTGAAGGTTGTTGAATCCTTCCTTGAGTCGGGCAACCGGCCTGAGTGGATGGTGATGACCGTGATCCCGGTGATTCCGCCGGAACTGCGTCCGCTGGTTCCACTGGATGGTGGTCGTTTTGCGACTTCGGATCTGAACGATCTGTATCGCCGCGTCATCAACCGGAACAACCGTCTGAAGCGTCTGATCGAACTGCGCGCACCTGACATCATCGTCCGCAACGAAAAGCGGATGCTGCAGGAATCCGTCGATGCTCTGTTCGACAATGGCCGTCGTGGCCGCGTGATCACCGGCGCCAATAAGCGTCCGCTGAAATCGCTTTCGGACATGCTGAAGGGTAAGCAGGGTCGCTTCCGTCAAAACCTTCTGGGTAAGCGCGTCGACTTCTCGGGCCGTTCGGTCATCGTGACCGGTCCGGAACTCAAGCTGCACCAGTGTGGTCTGCCCAAAAAGATGGCGCTGGAACTGTTCAAGCCGTTCATCTACTCGCGCCTTGAAGCCAAGGGTCTGTCTTCGACCGTGAAACAGGCGAAGAAACTGGTCGAGAAAGAGCGTCCCGAAGTGTGGGATATCCTCGACGAGGTGATCCGCGAACACCCTGTCATGCTGAACCGTGCGCCGACCCTGCACCGTCTTGGCATTCAGGCGTTTGAACCGGTTCTGATCGAAGGTAAAGCCATCCAGCTGCACCCGTTGGTCTGTTCGGCCTTTAACGCCGACTTCGACGGTGACCAGATGGCCGTTCACGTCCCGCTGAGCCTTGAGGCCCAGCTGGAAGCCCGCGTGCTGATGATGTCGACAAACAACGTTCTGTCGCCAGCAAACGGCGCGCCGATCATCGTTCCCTCGCAGGATATGATCCTGGGTCTGTACTATGTGACACTGGAACGCGAAGGTATGCCGGGCGAAGGCAAGGTCTTTGGCTCGATCGACGAAGTTCAGCACGCGCTGGACGCCGGTGAAGTGCATCTGCACACCAAGATCACTGCGCGGATTACTCAGATCGACAGTGAAGGCAATGAAGTTCAACAGCGGTTTGAAACCACTCCGGGCCGAGTGCGCCTGGGTGCTCTGCTGCCGATGAACAACAAGGCGCCGTTCGAACTGGTCAACCGTTTGCTGCGGAAGAAAGAAGTGCAGCAGGTGATCGACACCGTCTACCGTTACTGCGGTCAGAAAGAGTCGGTCATCTTCTGTGACCAGATCATGTCGATGGGCTTTAAGGAAGCGTTCCGCGCCGGTATCTCGTTCGGTAAGGACGACATGGTGATCCCTGATGACAAATGGGGCATCGTCGATGAAACCCGTAGTCAGGTGAAGGATTTTGAACAGCAGTACATGGACGGCCTGATCACTCAGGGTGAAAAGTACAACAAAGTTGTTGATGCCTGGTCGAAGTGTAACGATCGTGTAACCGAAGCGATGATGAGCACGATCTCATCTTCGGATCGGGCAGAGGACGGGTCTGAAAAGGAACCGAACTCGGTCTACATGATGGCCCACTCGGGCGCGCGTGGTTCGGTCACTCAGATGAAACAGCTGGGCGGTATGCGCGGCCTGATGGCCAAACCAAACGGTGACATCATCGAGACGCCGATCATCTCGAACTTCAAGGAAGGTCTGACCGTTCTTGAATACTTCAACTCGACCCACGGCGCCCGTAAGGGTCTGTCGGATACCGCTCTGAAAACGGCGAACTCGGGTTACCTGACCCGTCGTCTGGTGGACGTGGCACAGGACTGCATCGTGCGTGAGCTCGATTGTGGAACCGAGCGCGCGATCACTGCGGAAGCCGCGGTAAACGACGGTGAAGTTGTTGCTTCGCTAGCCGAACGTGTGCTGGGCCGTGTCTCTGCCGATGACGTTCTGCGTCCCGGTACCGATGAGGTTCTGGTCGCTGCGGGTCAGCTGATCGACGAACGTATGGCTGATATCATTGATGAGGCCGCTGTTGCGTCGATGCGCATCCGTTCGCCTCTGACCTGTGAGTCCGAGGAAGGCGTCTGTGCAACCTGCTACGGTCGTGACCTTGCACGCGGTACTATGGTCAACACGGGTGAGGCTGTCGGCATCATCGCCGCCCAGTCCATCGGTGAACCCGGTACGCAGCTGACAATGCGGACCTTCCACATCGGTGGTGTTGCGCAAGGTGGTCAGCAGTCGTTCCAGGAAGCCAGCCACGACGGTGTCGTTTCGTTCGAGAACCCGCAGATCCTGGTCAATTCCGCGGGCGAAAGCCTGGTCATGGGCCGGAACATGAAGATGGTGATCAAAGACGAACATGGCGAAGAGCGTGCCAACCACAAGTTGGGTTATGGCTCGAAGCTGTTCGTCAAGGATGGCACCAAGGTGAACCGTGGCGACAAGCTGTTCGAATGGGATCCTTACACCCTGCCGATCATCGCCGAAAAGTCCGGTACCGCGAAATATGTTGATCTGGTTTCGGGCATTGCTGTCCGCGACGTGACCGATGATGCAACCGGCATGACCCAGAAGATCGTGATCGACTGGCGCGCGGCCCCTAAAGGCAGCGACCTCAAGCCTGAGATCATTCTGGTTGGCGAAGATGGCGAACCGGTCCGTAACGATGCGGGCAACCCGGTTCACTATCCGATGTCGGTGGATGCGATCCTGTCGATCGAAGACGGTCAGCAGATCGAAGCTGGTGAAGTTGTCGCGCGTATCCCGCGTGAAGGTGCCAAGACCAAGGACATCACCGGTGGTCTGCCGCGCGTTGCCGAACTGTTCGAAGCCCGTCGCCCCAAGGATCATGCGATCATTGCAGAAGCTGATGGTTACGTGCGCTTTGGCCGCGACTACAAGAACAAGCGTCGCATCAGCATCGAACCGGCTGACGAGTCCATGGAGACCATCGAGTATATGGTGCCCAAGGGTAAGCACATCCCGGTTGCAGAAGGTGACTTCATCCAGAAGGGTGAATACCTGATGGACGGTAACCCGGCCCCGCATGACATCCTGTCCATCATGGGTGTCGAAGCGCTGGCGGATTACATGATCGACGAAGTGCAGGATGTTTATCGTCTGCAGGGCGTGAAGATCAACGACAAGCACATCGAAGTGATCGTGCGCCAGATGCTGCAGAAGTGGGAGATCCTGGATTCAGGCGACACCACCTTGCTGAAAGGCGAACATGTCGACAAGCAGGAGTTCGACGCGGCCAACGAGAAGACCCTCGCCCGCGGTGGACGTCCGGCTCAGGGCGAGCCGATCCTCTTGGGGATCACCAAAGCCTCGCTGCAGACGCGTTCGTTCATCTCGGCGGCGTCGTTCCAGGAAACCACACGGGTTCTGACCGAGGCTTCGGTTCAGGGCAAGAAAGACAAGCTGGTTGGCCTGAAAGAGAACGTGATCGTCGGTCGTCTAATCCCTGCCGGTACCGGTGGCGCAACGCAAAGCGTACAGCGCGTCGCGCAGTCGCGTGACAACGTTGTCATCGAAGCCCGCCGGGAAGAGGCCGAAGCCGCCGCTGCTCTGGCTGCGCCGATGATGGATGACGATATGGTCGGGGATGAGCTGGATGTTCTGGTGGAAACACCGGAAAGTCGCGAATAAGCGATCTTAAATTCCAAAGATCAGGCCCCGCGATTTCGCGGGGCCTTTTCATTTCAGGCTCGGGTGTGGCTCTGCATGAAGCGCCATTGGAAATGTCATGCTAGCAGAGCATTGGCGGGCGGAGCCATATTGACATCTCTTTCTTGAACGCCGCCAAATGCACTTCGTGGCCAAATGCGGAGTTCAAAAAGAGTGACGCCGAATTTCAGGGGTGCTTTGCTGATGATGGGCAGCATGGCTGCCTTCACCATCAATGACACTTTGATCAAGGCCGCCGGAGCCCAGTTACCGCTGTTTCAGATGGTTGCCATCCGCGGGGTTTTGGCGACCATTCTGGTGTATCTTCTGGCACGGTACTATGGGGCGTTGCATCTGAACTTTCCGCGTCATGACAAGTGGTTGGTCGCGGCACGTTGTCTCGCCGAATTGTTGGCGACAATTTTCTTTTTGGTCGCGCTGCTTCATATGCCGTTGGCAAACGTGACTGCCATTCTGCTGGCCTTGCCATTGACCGTAACACTTGGAGCCGCGTTGTTTTTTCAAGAGCATATCGGTTGGCGTCGGATTCTTGCCATCGTTTTCGGGTTCGCCGGTATGTTGCTGATCGTTCGCCCGGGCGCGGACGGTTTTAGCATCTACGCGATATATGCTTTGATCGCAGTTGCTTCGGTAACTGCCCGGGATTTGATTACGCGACGCATGTCAGTGCATGTGCCATCACTTGCAGTAACGCTGGCAACAACCGCGACGATTACATTGACGGCGGTTCTTGTCACCTCTGTCTCGGGCTGGGTTCCGGTTCCGGCAGCCGCCGGTTCGATGGTAGCGTGTGCTGCAGTCTTTGTTCTGACGGGATATTTGTTCAGCGTCATTGTCATGCGCGCTGGTGAGATCGGCTTTATCGCGCCGTTTCGTTATTCCAGTCTGATCTGGGCGTTGGGTTTGGGCTGGGCCGTATTTGGGGACTGGCCCGACAGGATTACGATGGCGGGCGCGGCCTTAGTGGTTGGGGCAGGAATGTTCATGCTGTTCCGTGAAAGGACGCGTCAATCTGCCGAATGAATGCGGCGAACGGCGTCCTGGTCGATGGCGAACCGTGCGATGAATTCGCCTTCCTGTTCAGAGGTTAGGGGGGACAGCTCGGTCTTGCTGTTTCGCGCATGCGGAGAATCGTTGAACTGGTTAAGCGTGCGGACCCACATAGGTGCGTCCGGATAGCTGATAACGGGCATGAAATTTCCGATCCGGTGATGTGCGAAATTCATGATCGTCAAGTCGCTCCCCCCGTCGGAGTACATCGCAAAGCCGACCCCCAGCAAAGGTTGATACACCTGTGCCGCCCTGATGCCATCAGCACCGAAACGGGCCAGGAACCCCTGATTGTAGTCTATCGCAACGGTTCTGTGGTTCCGCATTAAGCCCTGACCCTCATCTGCGGCGATGCGCAAGCGCTCAACGAAATCGACCGAAACCGCATCGTCATCATCGTGGCGGAACTGGATGCAGGGGGCGTCCGGTTTGGTGCGTGCTGAATTCAGGATTTCTTTCATGACCCTGCGATGACGCTTTGGTTCGCGTGCGATTATCTGTACCTGAGGCATGCCCGCTGTTAAGTCGTAAAGACGTTCGCGTGCCGGGCTTGGCAGGCATGTACCGATCACGATGAGAAACTGAAAATCCTCGTCGGTTTGCTCTTTTATGCAGGGCAGGCTAGTAGTTTCAAACAGGCGAAACCGCTCTTCCAGCCGGTCAGATTGATACAGATAGGAGCGCCGGTCCTCGATCGTTTCGTGTTCGATCTGAAAGCCGCCATGGGCGGGATAGGAAAAACGACACAGGCCAAGTATTTGCATGATTCATCCGTGGTCCAGACCAATGGGCTGACTATGCCTGCACGGACCTGTTCCTGCAACGGGCGGTAAGACTGGATGAGCTTTGGTTCCAGCGCGAAACGGCCTGATGTGGAACGGATCAGCTGTACTGTTGACACTGGGTCCGACTCCCCCTATTACGCGCCACATCTCGGTACCGGGGGCCGCCCCAAAACCGATTTCAGTAATGAACTGGTCAAGGCCCGAACTCTTTTATCGTTCGCGCCCTCTGATAACAAACCGCGACGTTCACCTCGGAATGGGAACGCTCGCGGGTTTTGCGCTTGTGGACGCACGAGTGCAGCGAATTTAACCGCACGCATCACGCGTGCATGTCATGTGTGTTGCAAAACGGGGATATAACCGGAATGCCAACGATCCAACAGCTGATCCGCAAGCCGCGGCAGCCGAAAGTAAAACGCTCGAAGTCCATGCACCTGGAGCAGTGCCCGCAGAAACGCGGCGTCTGCACACGTGTTTACACAACCACACCGAAAAAGCCGAACTCGGCGATGCGTAAGGTTGCCAAAGTGCGCCTGACAAACGGGTTCGAGGTCATCTCGTACATCCCCGGTGAAAGCCACAACCTGCAGGAACACTCGGTTGTTCTGATCCGTGGCGGCCGTGTAAAAGACCTTCCCGGTGTCCGTTACCACATCCTGCGCGGTGTTCTGGATACCCAAGGCGTCAAAGACCGTAAGCAACGTCGTTCGAAATACGGCGCGAAGCGTCCCAAATAAGAAGGAGAGGCTGATATGTCACGTCGTCACGCCGCCGAAAAACGCGAAGTCCTGCCTGACGCCAAATTTGGCGACAAGGTACTGACTAAATTCATGAACAACCTGATGATCGACGGTAAAAAGTCGGTTGCAGAGCGCATCGTTTACAACGCCTTTGACCGCGTTGAAGGCAAGATCAAGCGCGCCCCTGTCGAAGTGTTCCACGAAGCACTCGACAACATCAAGCCGTCGGTCGAGGTTCGCTCGCGCCGGGTTGGTGGTGCAACTTATCAGGTTCCGGTCGAAGTGCGCCCCGAGCGCCGCGAAGCACTGGCCATCCGTTGGCTGATCACTGCTGCGCGTGGCCGCAACGAAAACACCATGGAAGAACGCCTCGCCGGTGAGCTGCTGGACGCTGTACAGTCCCGCGGTACCGCTGTGAAGAAGCGTGAAGACACCCACAAGATGGCCGAGGCGAACAAAGCCTTCAGCCACTACCGTTGGTAATTCCAGAGGCTTATTGAAATGGCACGCGAATATACACTCAACCATTACCGTAACTTCGGTATCATGGCGCATATCGATGCAGGTAAAACGACCTGCTCGGAACGCATCCTGTACTACACCGGCAAATCCCACAACATCGGTGAGGTGCACGACGGTGCAGCCACCATGGACTGGATGGAGCAGGAGCAGGAACGCGGAATCACTATCACTTCGGCTGCGACCACCACTTTCTGGGAACGCACTGAAGACGGTGTAACTGCCGACTCGCCCAAGCACCGCCTGAACATCATCGACACCCCCGGCCACGTTGACTTCACCATCGAAGTTGAACGCTCGCTGGCGGTTCTCGACGGTGCCGTCTGCGTTCTGGACGCAAACGCCGGTGTTGAACCTCAGACCGAAACGGTGTGGCGTCAGGCTGACCGCTATAAGGTTCCGCGGATGGTGTTCGTCAACAAGATGGACAAGATCGGCGCGGACTTCTTCAACTGCGTTGCAATGATCGAAGACCGTACCGGCGCACGCGCTGTTCCGGTTGGTATTCCGATCGGCGCAGAGACCGAATTGGAAGGCCTGATCGACCTGGTCACCATGGAAGAATGGCTGTGGCAGGGCGAAGACCTAGGCGCAAGCTGGGTCAAAGCACCGATCCGCGACAGCCTGAAGGACATGGCTGACGAATGGCGCGGTAAAATGGTCGAAGCGGCCGTCGAAATGGACGACGACGCGATGATGGAATACCTGGAAGGCAATGAGCCCGACGTTCCAACCCTGCGCGCCCTGCTGCGCAAAGGTACTCTGGAAATCGCGTTTGTTCCGGTTCTGGGTGGTTCGGCGTTCAAAAACAAAGGTGTTCAGCCGCTGCTGAACGCTGTGATCGACTATCTGCCCAGCCCGCTGGACGTTGTCGATTACATGGGCTTCAAACCCGGTGACGAAGAAGAAACCCGTAACATCGCCCGCCGTGCGGATGATGATATGGCGTTCTCGGGTCTGGCGTTCAAAATCATGAACGACCCCTTTGTTGGCTCGCTGACCTTTACCCGCATCTACTCGGGCACTCTGTCCAAGGGCGACACGCTTCTGAACTCGACCAAGGGTAAGAAAGAGCGTATCGGCCGGATGATGATGATGCACTCGAACGAACGTGAGGAAATCACCGAAGCGTTCGCGGGCGACATCATTGCGCTGGCAGGTCTGAAAGACACCACCACGGGCGACACTCTGTGTTCGACCGGCGATCCGGTGGTTCTGGAAACCATGACCTTCCCCGATCCGGTGATCGAGATCGCGGTTGAGCCGAAAACCAAGGCTGACCAGGAAAAAATGAGCCAGGGTCTGGGCCGTTTGGCCGCCGAAGACCCGTCCTTCCGTGTGGAAACTGATCTGGAATCGGGTCAGACCATCATGAAGGGCATGGGCGAACTTCACCTGGACATCCTGATTGACCGTCTCAAGCGTGAATTCAAGGTTGAAGCGAATATTGGTGCGCCGCAGGTGGCCTATCGCGAAACCATCGGTCACGAAGCCGAGATCGTTTACACCCACAAGAAACAGTCGGGTGGTTCGGGTCAGTTCGCCGAGGTGAAGATGATCATCACCCCAACAGAGCCGGGCGAAGGTTATTCGTTCGAATCTCGTGTTGTTGGTGGTTCGGTGCCCAAGGAATACATCCCGGGCGTTGAAAAAGGCATCAGATCCGTCATGGATAGCGGCCCGCTGGCTGGCTTCCCTGTGATCGACTTCAAGGTTGCCCTGATCGAAGGTAAATTCCACGATGTGGACTCTTCGGTTCTGGCCTTTGAAATCGCCGCTCGTATGGGTATGCGCGAAGGCATGCGCAAAGCGGGTGCGAAACTGCTTGAACCGATCATGAAGGTCGAAGTGATCACACCGGAAGAATATACCGGTGGCATCATTGGTGACCTGACATCGCGTCGGGGACAGGTTTCCGGGCAGGAAAACCGTGGCAACGCCATCGCGATTGACGCGTTTGTGCCGCTGGCTAACATGTTCGGCTACATCAACACCTTGCGTTCGATGTCGTCTGGCCGTGCCCAGTTCACCATGCAGTTCGACCACTACGATCCGGTTCCGCAGAACATCTCGGACGAGATCCAGGCGAAATACGCATAAGCGAAAATTTGAGGGAGCTCGATTAGCGGGCTCCCTTCATTACCGATAAAGGAGGCCATCATGGCAAAGGAAAAGTTTGAGCGTAATAAGCCGCACGTCAACATCGGCACGATTGGCCACGTTGACCACGGCAAGAC